>CAJWSE010000050.1 GCA_913046275.1 uncultured Phycisphaerae bacterium
CAACACTGCACACGCCTCTTATGAGCGGTGCAAATGCAATCTCTGGAATTTCAATTATTGGAGCACTCATTGGGGCAAATGTAGCATACGAAGCAGGAGATACAGCAATTTCTGGAATCCTTGCATTTGTTGCAGTTGTTTTAGCAATGATCAACGTTGTAGGCGGATTCCTTGTCACCAAACGGATGCTTGGAATGTTTAGGAAATAATAGAGATGTCACAAAGCGAAATCACAATTTGTTACATCATCGGAGCGATTCTTTTCATTTTGAGTTTAGGCGGTCTTTCTAAACAAGAGACTGCAAGTAGAGGTAATTGGTACGGCATCATCGGCATGCTTCTTGCCTTAGTAGCTGTGACTGCCAGTGAAGAAGTCAATGCATATGGCTTACTTGCAATCGCCCTTGTCCCTGCCCTAATCATAGGATGGACGCTTGCACGTAAAGTGCAAATGACTGGCATGCCTCAACTCGTTGCAATTTTGCACAGTTTTGTTGGTGCAGCTGCCGTTCTTGTAGGACTATCTTTACAACTTGATGAAACCGCCGCACATCATGAGGGCATCGCAGGCATTATTCACAAGATTGAAATCTTCGTCGGCGTCTGCATTGGATCAATCACTTTTACTGGATCAGTAGTTGCCTTTGGTAAACTCCAAGGTCTTATCTCAGGCTCACCTCTGCTTTTGCCTGCAAGACATGTATTGAATATCATTGCTCTTGCGATGACTGTTTGGCTTGGAATAGAATTTGTTTCACCAGGAACAATTAATGATTCCACTGTTTCGCTACTCATTGCGATGGTTATAACTGGAGTACTGGGCGTACATCTTGTAATGGCGATTGGTGGTGCAGATATGCCAGTAGTTGTCTCGATGCTCAACAGTTACTCTGGTTGGGCTGCTGCGGCTGCCGGCTTTATGCTTGGCAATAACTTGCTTTTGATTGTAGGAGCCCTTGTTGGATCTAGCGGCCTGATTCTGAGTCTCTTCATGTGTCGAGGTATGAACCGCTCACTGGTAAGCGTTGTACTTGGTGGATTTGGAACCGCGGATACAGGCAGCGGAGGAACCGTCCAAACACCTGAAGGTGAAATTACTTCAATCGAGGCAAGTGAAACTGCAAAACTACTTAAAGATGCTAAAAGTGTAATTATCGTTCCAGGATATGGAATGGCTGTTGCTCAAGCGCAACATACAATTGCTAAAATTACACAAAAGCTCCAGGATAGTGGAAAAAACATCTTGTTTGCTATCCACCCAGTTGCAGGCCGACTTCCTGGCCACATGAACGTGCTACTTGCTGAAGCAAATATTCCATACGACATAGTCCTTGAACTAGATGAAATTAATCATACATTCGTAGCAACTGATGTAGTACTTGTTATTGGCGCAAATGACATAGTAAACCCAAGTGCGCTTGAAGATCCCAATAGCCCAATTGCAGGCATGCCTGTGCTTGAGGTTTGGAATTCAAAAGATGTTGTGGTAATGAAACGTTCAATGGGAACTGGATACGCAGGTGTAGGAAATCCACTTTTCTTCAATGAAAATACATCGATGCTATTTGGAGATGCCGGAGATAATGTTGATGCAATTCTGGCAGAACTATAAAGTCACACTATCCTGCAAATGAGAAAAATTAATGCTTGATGGCACGGGTGATTGTGCACACACCACAAGTCTGTGATTTCTGAATAACTGCATCAAAGCCAACTTTTTGTAATTCAAGTGCAATTTCTGCTGGTTTTGCAAAAGTCTCGACACTCTTTGGCAAGTACTTATATGCACCGCTTTTATCCCGAGAGATTAGCGTTGCTGTCAATGGCATAATTCTCTTCGTATAAATATTGTTAAAAGCTCGTAGCAATAGATTTTTTGGCGTTGAAAACTCAAGTATTATTACTCTACCGCCTGGTCGTAATACACGATAAAACTCCGCAATTGCTTTAGCCGGCTCCTGCACATTTCGGAGCCCAAAAGCAATTGAAACGATATCCGCGCATTCGTTACTAAGTTCCAATTCCATAGCATCACCTTGCTTGTATTGGATTGGCAATTGTTCTTTTTGTGCTTTGACAATAGCTAAATCAAGCATTGCTTGAGTAAAGTCAATGCCAACTACACTCTTTACGCCGGCTTTGTGAAAAGCCATGGATAAATCACCTGTACCACACGCAACATCAACAACATCATCACTCAACTGAGGGCAAGCCAAGTCAACAGCTCGTTTTCTCCAAACTTGATCTCGCCACATGGAATGCACTCGATTATTCAAATCGTAATCTCGAGCAATTGAAGTAAACATCTCTTCTACACGTCGCGCCTTATCGCATGCTGCGTGGGGGTTATCCACAAGATCAGAACCGCTCCAGGCCGGTTTTTCAGTCGGGATATTGTTTTTAAGAGTCATATATCCCATCATACCGATACTATCAGTACTTGGTAAGAGTGTTACAATACAAGCACACCACTTGGAGAGACTTATGATTATCGACTGCCACACACGGTTATGGTCAGATGCTAGACAACTCGGAATTGAAACCGCTGGAATACTCGCAGGCGGTGCACCAAAAAACTGGACTGAACCAAGCGGCGACGCTGCCGCACATGGCCGTGCAATGTCATGTGTTGATGCATCCCTTGTTTTAGGCCTACGAGCAGAACTCGCTGGAGCACATGTTCCAAATGAGCTAATTGCCGACTTCGTAAGCCGAGACCCCCATCGAAGAATTGGTATTGCAGGTATCGATCCTTTGGCTGAAACTGTTGACCAAGACTTTGCTATGGCACTGAATCTTGGCCTCTCTGGGATTGCTGTCTCGCCATCTTTATCAGGCTTTAATCCAACTCATTCAGCGGCAATGCGAATCTATGAACGGTGCTGTGAACACCAATTACCCATCATCGTAACATTGCCAAAACCTATTCCCGCATCAGCAGTACTTGAATTTGCAAGACCAATCCATTGGGATGAAGTTGCTCGCACTTACCCTGAACTTCGAATTATGTTCACGCAAATGGGATACCCATGGATTGACGAATTACTTGTGTTAGCAGGAAAACATAAACATGTCTTTGCGGAGGTGTCTGGCGTCGCAACTAGACCATGGCAAGTATATAACGCACTTTCAACAGCCTGGAGCTTAGATGTCATGGACCGATTGCTCTTTGGTTCTGGATTCCCTCTATCAACACCCCAACTTGCAATAGAGTCAATTTATAGTGTGAATGTTTCAATCAAGGGCACACCACTACCACAAATTCCTCGAGCTAAGATTAAAGAAATCGTAGAACGTGATGCACTAAATTGCCTTGGAATCCAAAACGAAACCGTAGGACCAACCACCCATCATCAAACAAACAAGACTGCAAATGAGACGATCTCAAACGATGAAGCATAATTTTTTCCTGCTCATATTTATCACAATTACTTCCTGTAGCTCAAGGTCTGGTTTACTACAACATAAAGATTCACTCGCAGTATATTCATTGGGCTTAGAACAATTTGTCCTTGAATCGAATTGTTCCACTATTGTCTGCACAGAAGGTTTCGCGAATGAAGGCGAGATATGGATGACAGATATTCCATTAGAACTCATTGAACGCGGTGAAATCAATGAAGGGCAAATCATTCACCTCCAAGTACTTTGGACACCTGTCGCTGGAAAAACTCCATTAGCATCAACCTCTACAAATCTTGCTATTAAACACATCATTGTTTCAGAAGGCAATGTTGGCATTTATGGCGGAGGTGGTTACTGCTGGATGTCTGGCAATCCAGACGATGGCATGCGCCTTGATATCGAAGATGCAACTATTGCGATTCAAGAAAAGAGTGCATATTTTAATGACCTGCTCACCCCTGCTACGATGAGCGGATATGTAAACAGCACGCCAAATGCAACTATTGCACGACAAATAGCAACCGCTGCAGAACTACTTCAATAAGTAAATTGTTTTTTATTTTGCAGTAATCTCGCCAACACGTACTTTAAGATAGCGTTGCCGGTGACCTGTTTTTCGACGGTAGCCTTTACGCCTTTTGAATTTAATGACGTCAATCTTGTCGCCTTTAAATTCTTCTAATACTTCAACTGCTACTGTTGCCCCTTCGACGTATGGTGTACCAATTGTTGGGTCACCTTCCCCACCAATCATAAGAACATTATCTAAGACGATTGAATCGCCATCTAAATCACGAATATCGATATCAAGCACATCACCCGTGCTGAGTTTGATTTGAGTTCCGCTGTCTTCTACGATTGCATACATTTGAGGGCTCCTAACCTTTTGGGGAACGAGGCATTATAGCAAAAAGGTAAAGCTCAGCAAAGGGCTTTAAGGCGCTCAACAGCGCTATTTAGTGTTTTTAACCCCTTGCAGAAGGCAAATCTAACATACGAGGCCCCTTGATTACTCGATGCATAAAAGGCTGAAGGTGGGATTCCAACGACCTTGCAGGTTTTCACAAGGTGGTGACAAAACTGAACATCATCATCAAAACCAAAAGGCCTATGATCAGCAAGTACAAAATAAGTACCCTCTGGACTGTGCACTCTGAAACCGACATCTCGGAGACCCTCCACAAGTAGATCTCTCCTATCTGTATATTCCTGGCGATACTCTTTAAAATAAGAGTCAGGCGCCCGCAATGCTGCCGCAGCGGCAACTTGAAGTGGTGTAGCTGCACAAAACGTCATAAATTGGTGAGCACTTCGAATAGCTTCGGTATACTTTAATGGAGCAACCGACCAGCCAATTTTCCAACCTGTAACCGAAAAAACCTTGCCAAGTGAGCGGAGTGTTATCGTGCGTTCTTTCATATCAGGCAACGTCGCAATTGGTATGTGCGTACCAGTTAGTACGAGTTTATCGTACACCTCATCACTAAGAACAATTGAATTATGATGAATCGCGAGAGATGAAATAAGTAAAAGTTCCTTCTTCGAAAAAACTCTTCCAGTAGGGTTGTGAGGGGAATTTACGATAATCATTTTCGTGTTATCAGTAAAAGCATTCCGGAGCTCTTCTTCATTTAAAGTGAAATCAGGCGCATGCAGAGTCACTATTTTAGGAATAGCGCCTGCTAGGGATAAAGATGCAAGGTAAGAATCATAAAAAGGCTCGATAACGATTACTTCTTCGCCTGGATTCACAAGACCAAGAATTACAGCTGCAATTGTTTCCGTACTTCCACAAGTGACTGTAACTTCGTCCATTGCATTAGTTGGCAATTCAAATGTATCCGCAATTGCTTCAACGAGAAGAGGATGACCTGCAGAACGAGAATATTGGTTTTCACCATCTTGAATTGCTTTTATCGCGGCTTCTTTTACAAAATCTGGAGCATCAAAGTCCGGAAAACCTTGACCAAGATTAATTGCATCATGCTCGACTGCAAGCCTGCTCCATGTTGCAAATACTGTCTCGCCAAATTGGTCTAATCGTGATGCTGTTGCCATAAGAGCAGTATAAATCAACCACTTGAATGCTAAGAAAATGCAAATGTCATAAATTGATTTTTTTATCTGATTCCATCGTGATATGTGAGTCCAAACGACATTTCTTCGGAAAATCAGTAATAATAAGTGTTAATGAAATTAGCATTCATCATTGTTTTTCCGCTTAGTATCATCTGCGTTTTTGTATATTTAGTAACTTATGACCAAATATCACAGGACCAAATCCGCCAAGAGTTAACACCAAAACAATTGGAAACCATTGAACTTTTAGGTGATCTCGATCCTACATCTTCAACTATCCAAAAATTCAGAAGTGATGAAGAACTAATGGTTATTACGAAAACGCTTTTCCTTAACCAGTGCGCGAGTTGCCATGGCATTTTAGGATCAGGCCAGTCCGCTCCAAATTTATGTGATGATTACTTTATCCATGTGAAAGAGCTGCCTGATTTGTACACTGCAATTTCAGATGGAGCTATAAATAAAGGCATGATTCCATTCCATAGTTTGCTCACCAATAATCAAATGATTCTTCTCTCAGCATACGTTGCAAACTTACGAGGGTCCGTTAGTACAGGGAAATTCTCAGAAGGTCAACAAATCCCTCCTTGGCAAGAGTAGCCTCCTGCTAGAGAAGATCGTTTTTTCTTCACTCATCCTGATTTTTGAGAAATTCATTTGGCGTACGTTCTGAAAATGGGTCGCAATGAGGCTCCATACCAGGTGCCTGTTTTAGCTTGAATTCAGGCGAGCTATCCTTTTCAATTTCCTTAGCTCCACGCTCACAAATAATCTTAAACCAATCCCCCTTTAGGAGCCCCCGCCTAGAAATATTTCTCTTTTGTTCACTCATGTTATTAAGGGATTTGTAATATCGTTCATATGTACTTCAAGATGAATCATCATCATTTTAGCATCCAGTTTACATCAGAGATCCATTGTCGGGGGTATGATGGGTCCCAATGACATGGATTGATTGGACGATTGTTGGACTCTACGTTGCCTCGGCAATCGGCATAGGTGCATGGTTTACTCGAAAAGCAAGCCAAGGCACCAGCGATTTCTTTGTAGCGGGCCGCTCCTTGGGTTGGTTTGTAGCTGGAACTTCAATTGTTGCTACGACGTTCGCCGCAGATACACCTGTTTTTGTATCTGCGATGAGTCGAACTGATGGCATTTCCGCAAACTGGTTCTGGTGGAGTGTGCTTATTGGGCAAGTCGCAACAGCTACTATTTTTGCGAGACTTTGGCGACGTAGCGAAGTTATAACAGATGTTGAGTTTGTGCAATTTCGTTACGGCACAGGACCAATTACAAAACTACTGCGTATTTTCAAATCATTCTTCCAAGGTATTGGTATCAACTGTGTCATCATGGCAGCAGTAACACTTGCCATGGTCAAAATCACAACTGTACTTCTTGGCATTAACCCAGAAAATACATGGATTGTTTTGCTGGTCCTGGGGCTCATTGGACTTTTGTACTCTGCAATGTCAGGTTTATATGGCGTTGTTTATACCGACATCGTGCAATTCTCACTGGCAATGATTGGTTCAATTGGTCTTGCAGTAATCGCATACATAGATGCGTCTAGCGGCGATGGCTTGATGGCCAAGTTAACAGCATCAAGCGAATTCAAGCCAGAACTGTTGCAATTTTTCCCGCGATACGATGAAGTTAGCTGGCCACTCTTCACCTTTATTATTTATGTTATGGTCCTATGGTGGTCATCTGCACCAGGAAAAGGTTACTCGGTGCAAAGATTACTTGCAACGAAAAGTGAACGTGATGCAAAGCTAGGTTTTCTTTGGTACGCATTCCTTCATTACGTTTTACGACCCTGGCCTTGGATTATCGTTGGAATCTTATCCCTAATCTACTTTCCCAACGTTGAAGACACGGAACATGTCTTCCCACTTATGATTGATCATTTTCTACCCACAGGACTAAAAGGAGTGATGGTCGCGGCAATGCTTGCAGCATTCATGAGTACAATCGACACACACTTAAACTGGGGTGCTTCGTATCTAGTAAATGATGTTTACCAACCCTACATTGTCCCAAACGCAACACCCAACCATTACGTTTGGATTGCTCGCATCGTCATGATCTTCATCATGATAGGCGCCGTGATTGCAACAACACTGATTCCAGACATACTAAGCGCATTTAAATTCATAGCTGTATTCTTTGCAGGAATCGGAACGGTAATGATTGCCCGCTGGTTCTGGTGGCGAGTCAATGCAGCGACTGAACTTACTTCACTCATCGCCACTGTATGTGTGGGCACTGCTGTTCTTCTATATGTACCTAATCTTGAAGCTAATGGCGAAATAATTGAGTTAATTGATAC
>CAJWSE010000051.1 GCA_913046275.1 uncultured Phycisphaerae bacterium
ATTTAGGTGATATGGATTTTAAAGTAGCCGGTACGGCGACAGGTATTACAGCGCTCCAAATGGATATTAAGATTACGTCGATCACCGAAGAAATTATGCGAGATGCGGTGGCTCAAGCACGTGATGGTCGATTACATATTCTTGATGAAATGGCAAAAGCTCTCACAACGGCGCGTGAAGTTGTGAGTGATAATGCGCCGCGAATAACTGTTATGTCGGTTCCGACAGATAAGATCCGGGATATTATTGGTCCTGGCGGCAAGACAATTCGCCAAATCACTGAGGATACAGGAGCTAATATCGACATTAACGATGACGGCATCGTATTTATTAGTTCTGTTGACATGGCTTCTGCGGAATCAGCAAAAGCAGCGGTCGAAGCAATTGCAGCTGAAATTAAAGTTGGCAGTGTTTTCGAAGGTAAAGTTGTTTCAACTCGAGACTTTGGTGCGTTCATTGAAATTGCACCAGGTACAGATGGGATGTGCCATATCTCTGAGCTCGCTGACGGTTTTGTTGAAAAAGTAGAAAGTATCTGCAAAGTGGGCGACAAAATTAAAGTCAAAGTAATCAACGTCGATGATACTGGTCGAATTAAATTATCTGTAAAAGCGCTTCTTAAAGACGCTGAAAAAGAAACAGAGACTGTGGAAAACTAAAAAATGTTTTCATTTACATGGCTAATAACAGGCACCGTTCTTGGAGCGGTGTCTGTTTTGCCATTGTTGATTTGGCGACATCGAAAAGACAGAGAACGGACAGAAGAAGCACGGCAACGAGCGCAAGCATCAGAGCGCATGGCCGAGATTGGTAACATGACATCAGGGCTGGCACATGAGATTAAAAATCCACTTTCTACTGTTGGTTTAAATGCACAACTTCTTGCTGAAGATGTTGAAAATCTGGATGCTCCGGAAGAGGAGAAGGGCCGTATCATTAAACGGCTTGATTCATTGACTCGAGAAGTCGAGCGACTTAGGGGCATTCTTGATGATTTCTTGCAATTTGCAGGGCGTATAAAACTCAATAAAGAGCAAACAAATTTATGTACCGTGCTTAGTGAGCTTGACGATTTCTATCATCCACAATGTGAAAATGAAGGCGTCTTATTTCGAATGCAGTTGCCCCAAGAACCGGTTATTGCAGATATTGATGCTTCATTGCTTAAGCAAGCGATATTGAACTTATTAATAAATGCAACGCACGCAATGGAAGATTCAGATCAAAAAGAATTAATGATTCGATTAGAGATGGATCGCACAGAAGCGCGCATCCACGTAATCGATACGGGTAAGGGAATTGAAGAAGAGCGACTAGCCGAAATATTTCACCCTTATGTTTCTTCGAAGCGTGGAGGAACTGGCTTGGGTCTTCCAACCACGATGCGTATAGCTCAGGAGCATGGTGGTCATATCGTGGTAAACTCAACAGTAGGCCAGGGCAGCGATTTCATTGTGAGTGTACCATTGCATTCGTGAAGAAAGTTTATGTCATTTATAATCCAATTTCCGGAAAAGGGCTCTCTTGTAAAAAAGCAGTTGCTATTTCAGAATATTTTTTAAATTCCTCTTACGATGTCGAACTAATTCAAACACAATCAGGCTCACCGCAACAATGGCTCGAGCCTAGGCTTGCAGGCTCACCAGAAGCATTAATTGTTATTGGAGGTGATGGAACACTACGTCAGGTGGCTAGCGTTGCAAAAAAAACTCCTGTTGCACTTTATCACGTCGCTGGAGGTACAGAAAATTTATTTGCACATTCAATGGGTATGAGTAATTCTCCAGCCAGAGTTTTTGATTGTGTAAGTAGTAATGCACAGCGCCTCATAGATTCTGCAACTGCGAATAGTCAGTTTATGCTTTTGATGACTTCGGTTGGATTTGATGCACAGGTAGCTGCTGATCTTGCTAAAAATAGGGGGGGTTCAATTACACATCTTTCTTATGTAATGCCAATTATCCGACAAATATTTAACTGGAATGTGCCTGTAATCTCAATAGATGTAGATGGGAAAAAGATTATTGAAGGTGAAAAAGGGTGGTGTATTGTTGCAAACAGTAAAGCTTATGCTTGCGGTTTAAATCCTGCGAGAAATGCTCTAATCGATGATGGAAAGTTGGATGTTCTTTTCCTTCCAATTACGGGTAGATTGAGTTTGTTGAAGTGGATTCGACTTATGAAACTTGGTACGCACATGCATCACCCTTGTGCAGTATCTACAACGGGATCTTCCATTGTAGTTAGAACCTCTGAGCTTATGCCATGGCAAATTGATGGTGATGTAGCTGAGGATACTCAAGATATGACTGTATGTTGTGTTCCAGAATCTATCCGTGTTTTTGATGCTTAATTATTAATCAAGTAATAAAATTTGTTGTATGCGCTTAAAGAAGCCCATCGCTATCAATGACTGCTCGTGCAACTTCCGTAATAGATTTACGAGAACTGCGCGATTGTTTTTGCAATAACTTCATTGCTTCTGGTTCACTGACTTTTTTTCGTTTAACAATAATCCATTTCGCTTGTTCAATGAGTCGCCTATCGTCAAGCCGTTGTTGCAAATCGACTATTTGACTCTGCTGTTCGATATGGTCTAAGAAACGATTCCAGGCTACTGCGATGCCCGCACCAAGTTGCTCCTTGCTAGCAGGCTTTAATAAGAAGCCTAAAACTCCTGCTACAACACAGGTCCCTAGGTACGTTTCATCGGAATACGCTGTAAGCATAATGACAGGTATGCCCAGTTCTGGGAAAATAATTTGTGCAGCCTGCATGCCATTCATTACGGGCATTTGAATATCCATAAGGACAATGTCAGGTCTATCTTCGCGGCATTTTACAATGGCTTCCTCGCCATTCTTGCAAGGGCCAAGAACTTCAAAGCCAAGTGCTTTCAGAGTCGACATAATTCCTTGAGCAACGAGTAGTTCATCGTCAACAACAAGTATTCGTTTAGGTTTTTTTGGCAACTGTTGTGTTTCAGTGCTTGTTTTATCTTGCGGAGCCATCCTTGGGCCTGCCTTTCAATCACTTTTTCAGCCAAACATAGTCTTGTGATATTAGTAAATTCTAAGAATAGTGTACATCGCGGATAATTTGGTTTTGCTTTTTAGTCTAAGAAATCACCTTCTTTAAGGCGCGCCGGAACATATTCTTCTGTGACATAAGAGATATCCTTCGTTATTAACGATTCTACTTCCATCTTGAAGCCATTGTTTAGCATGGTTTTTATTTCACGCTGCCACTCGCGTTTTCCTTCAAACCATGGATATGCAGCAATTTGTTTTGCGCGGTTAATATCGCGGTCATTCAAATCAATTTTGACATCATCAGACAAATCAAGTCTTTCATAATCTTTAGATCTTATACCCATAAATTTAGCATCCGGAATAGCCATGCGCTCAGATTCAAATGCAAGGTTGATAGAGCCCTGTTTAATTACAGAATAAATGTAATGTCCCCAAGGGTCACAATCGAGCAAACAGTAAACAGGAAGATCGAGCTCTTTATGCATGCGGTGGAGCATCCTTCTGACGCCACGAGGCGGCTGTCCAGAGCCTTCAGTTAAAATGCAATTATGTTTTTCCCAGAATCGGTCTTCGTTGAAGCGACTCCAAACAGTATCTTTCTCTACATGTAATATGAAATCAGCCTCGCATTTTTTAAATTGCATTACATTTGGTTCACAAATACTTGGAATCGCATAGCCTCCAGTGCCCATTTGCCTACAATTTATTTCATCGCCACTATCGATAACAGTAATGTTCCCCACCATCGTGCCTCGCTTCTTTGCAAAAACATGTAGCTCTTCACGCAAGCCATTGAGAGAGACTTCTAAATCTTCAAGGATGCCATCAGACTCGCTCTGGTCATTGAAAGTTTTTTCTTTTGTCCCCGGGATAGTGTGTAGTCCCATGTAGTACATACCCCGTAAACTGAGTGTTTTCTCAGCATCAATTAAGTCGCGACAACCCTTGGCAAGTAAGAGTGATTGCATAAATTTCCTGGATTGTCCAAGGTTAAACAAACTTCTTGATTGGGTGTTGGAGCCCATTTCAAGTATCCGTTTTTTCTTGTTATATTTCATGTTTGAAATGGATCGTGTAGGAATTTCGAATGTGGGTTCTTTTTGTGCAAGTGATCGCTTGACCACGGAGTTAGCAAGCGACTCAATTTTTTTAATTGTCTGTTCGTCTCGCTTTTTATCAACCACACTTTTGATAACTTTGCGAGTTGTTTTTTTAGCAGTTTTCTTTTTAGTTATTTTTTTCTTTGCCATTATTTCTTCACCCGTTTTTTCGAGTGTTTCTTTTTAACTTTTTTCTTCGCTGATTTACCAAAAAGCGTGTCTTCTTGTTCTGGAACGTCCTGCATGCGGTCTACAATAATGACATCTTCATCGCTGCCAAGTCGGCCACCATCATCGATTAGCTTGCCTTCATCATCCAGCTGTGCATCCGCCTCATCTGTTCTGCGCTTAGCCTGTTTTAAAAGTGCTTTATAAAGTTTGTCAGTATCAGTGCCTGTTAAAGAATTGCAACACCTAGAAATTTCGCCGATATAACGTTCAAATACGCTTCGACGTTCCGATTCTCGGGCCATACGTTTTCTTCTACGTAAGTATGTTCCAAGTTTGCGTCCGCACTCTTGCAAAGCAAGTTTCATTTCTTTTCGAATTTCATCGTAATCTGCTATTGCCTCTTTCGATTCACTTGTGAATGGCACCCATACACTCACCATATGAACCATCACTACAAGTGGACCTGAAGGGATAGCGTTCCTTGGTTGTGTTAATCCATAATTTTTCCAAGATGTTTCTGCAACAGCCTTAAATGAGCAACAGCTTGATTGTGAATACAGTAATGGAACCCGATTGGCAAAACGCAAAACTTTTGCGCTATCGTCTCGGCCTAGTCCGCCTCCATACCCAATTGCAACTTCAATTTGGAAAGGATTACCTCGATATACATTTGGCGGACGCGTTGATGCTGCAAAAAATTCTGCTTTTACTTCTTTTAATAAACCGGCAAGCAGCGCCTTCGAACCAATTGGTACTAAACAATCAGTATTTGGAGCAATGATGCGAGTTTTTTGAATGGAATCGTAGAGTTTCTCTGCTTCAGAATGTCCAATAGTTTTAACCCAGGATTGACCAGTTAAGCCTGCACCTTTTGCGATTTCACGTGCTTTGGTAGCACCCACTCTGCAGAAATCTTTGGTTAAAAAGCCGCCGAGTTGTCGTTGATCAGTTCGTTCAAGCATTTGAATTAGAGTCCCTAATTCAATGCCCTTCGGATGCGGTTTAATTTCTTTTGGTTCTTCAGGTAATTCCTCAATTGCTCGAGGAAATACAATGGTTTCATTTGCCGGGGTAACATAGGTAATTTTTGCATGTGGGTTTGCAATAGCTGTTTGCTCAAGATATTCATCAATGGACTGGCGACCTTTTTGGTATTTGCCTTCGAGCTCAATTGTGACTTGTGTTCCGTGTCCATCTTCGAACAGATTATCGTCTTCAGGATGTTCCTCATCACTAATTACTGTGGGCCTATTTTTTGAAGTGTCCATTTTCAGTACAACTTCATGAGCTGCTTTCTTTTTACCAGTTTTAGAAATGATGATAACTGGCTTGCCCGTGGTCATTAATCCATACATGCCTGCTGCGGAAATGCCGATTCCTTGCTGTCCACGTGACATTTTAAGCCGGTGAAATTTTGAACCATACAATAACTTGCCAAAGATATTTTCAATCTGAGCTCTGACAATACCAGGTCCATTATCACGAATGGTCAGTTTAAATCGTGTTTCACTAACCTGCAAAACTCTAACATAGACATGGGGCAAGATGCCAGCTTCTTCGCTTGCATCAAGTGCATTATCTACAGCTTCTTTTATGGCGGTGAGCATTGCTTTTCTCGGATTGTCAAATCCAAGAAGGTGTCGATTTTTGGCAAAAAACTCACTGACAGATATATCTCGCTGGCCTGCAGCCATCGATTCAGCGGTTGCTTTTGTTCTTGTCTTTTTCTTTTTAGGCGCTTTTGTTTTTGGCATAAGTACAAATCAGTATGGGGGAACCTTCCTTGGCGTCAATCACGCCCTGATAACGAGCATCCGTACTCGCTTCATTGCAGAATAACCAAAAGTGCGCCCTGAGTGGGGCAATAAAAGTCCATTTTTGGTATCCTCTAACGTCTTTCCCTCACTTTTTTAATATACAAAGGACATCATGATGAGTATGGAACAAACATTAATTATCTTGAAGCCAGATGCAGTGCAGCGTGGTTTTATGGGAAAAATTTTAAGTCGTTTTGAAGATAAGGGACTTAAAGTAGTTGGTGCTAAATTTATGAACATTTCTCAGGAACTAGCAGCTAAGCACTATGCTGATCACAAAGAACGTCCTTTTTACCCTAGTCTTGTAAGTTTTATGACAAGTTCACCAGTTTTAGTCCTTGCACTCGAAGGTGTTGGCGCGATTGCAATTTGCCGCTCACTTATGGGGGCTACCTTTGGATCACAAGCTGCGGCAGGGACGATTCGAGGCGATTTTGGTGTCTCGAATAGTTTTAATCTTATTCACGGTTCTGATAGCCCCGAAGCTGCAGCAAAAGAATTAGGCCTATTTTTCAATGATGGTGAGATTCTAGCCTGGAGTCGTGGGAATGAGGGTTGGGTATATGACATGTCGGGTGATGAGCCAGAGTAGGTGATTAGACCGAATAAGGCCTTAATCGTCCGATAACACCTTTTTGAAAAAAAGAATGAAAAAAAGTTTCAAATTGGCTTCGCATATTAGGCTGAGCTGCGTAGAAGGGGTGGCGTGCGTTTGCGCGTTCACTTCTTACATTTGCGGGGTACATCTCAGCCCATGCTATATAAAAAAAGGCCATCCAAAAAAAATGCACGCCGCCGCACTTCGGCAAAAACAAATCCGAGGTCCGCTGCCGAACACGAAAAAATTTATCAAGCTTTGACGGAGCCTATCATCGTTATGGAGTCACCTTGTTTTAGCAGGAAAAATGCAGAGGAACTTATTTTTGACATTCCAAAATCAATTGAACGAATTCCAATCGATTGGTACAGTCCCGCTATTGATAAAGCACATCCTCCAAAACGAAGTGTAGCCGCCCTACTTACTCGCGAAGAGGAAACAGTACTATTTCGTCAATACAATTATGCCCGAATGAAATTGCAATTGTTGCAACAGCTTTTTGATTCTCAAACAAAGCCATCAGAAAAGAAAGTTGATGAGCTAATACATTGGTACGACATTGCAATAGATCGACGGGATTTGATTGTTGAGCGAAATCTTGCACTTGTACTTGCCATGGCAAAGCGCACGTGGGCTACTGGTGAATATGCAGACCTTGTTGCAGAAGGCAATATGGCACTTATACGTTCGGTTAATCGCTTTAACTGTGAACTCGGTTATAAATTTTCAACCTATGCATGCAGGGCGCTCACGACT
>CAJWSE010000052.1 GCA_913046275.1 uncultured Phycisphaerae bacterium
ATAGATTGAGCCATCAAAAACATCGTGCGCAGGAGTATTTTTCTCAATGATATTATCGGTCGATTCTGTATATACAGGAAATGCATTCGAATCCGTTGAGAATGGATTTTTAATTGGATTAGATTGAAGTGAAACGGGGATATTTTTATTATCGGAAGTTAAAACTACTGCAGATGCTGCCACAATAGCTGGTTCAGCTACTGCGGTTCGCGCAGGCCTTGCAATCACAATTATTCGTGCCCAAAGAAGAAGTCCAACAAATAGTAGGCAGCAAAAAAGGCTAAACCTTCTTCGATCTGCTGTTAATTTCTGCCAAATTATTTTCATTTTATGATTCACTTATTCAATCTCCAATGAGTCATACATTGCGTGCAAACCAATCGCCGCTTCTAATGGAGGTTCAGATATATCTGAATCCCTTTCACTACGAACAACTCGTATCGATGAAATTTGCACAAGGCGATCCATTGATTCAATATTTTGTATTACTGAAAAAATAGAATCGAAATCTGCGTGCAACATTATTGCCAGCGGCTGGGAAGAAAAACCCTCTGGTGTATTCATAGAAGTTGCTAAACCAGCGGTAAAACTTTGATCTAAGACTTGGCGGCCATCGACATCTAGTGAAAGTGATTGAACAATTTGCGACATGTCAGGGTTTTTTGGCACGAACTTACATTTTTTATCAACTTGATTTTGCAAGTCTTCATAATCGACACGCATACTCTCGACTTCTGCTTGCCGAAGTTCCAATTGCTGAATTCTATGCTCAAGATGTGCTGATTCATGCAATGCGCTATCCGCACCCTTATAGTTTGGGACAATAAAAAAGCAAATAAATAAAATGCTAAGTATAAATGTACCAAAGAACATCCATCTTTCTCTTAGTGCGGTCATTCTGCACCTCCAACTAAAGCTATGTTTTCAGCAATGCTCCACGGTCTTTCTAAATCAATATGAAAGCTAATTCTAAAACCACGCGCGCGTTGATTACGCACCGTTCTTGATTTACTAAAATCCATGCTGACCGACCGAAATGGCTCTTTAGTTTGCAACGAGGATACAAACACAGCAATAGTATCATCACTCAGTCCAAAACCAGACAAGCGCCCACTGATGCCATGACCTGCTTCATTATTCACAACGTCAAGAGCAAGCTCTTCCAGAGTCATCTCAGAGGGCAGCAAATTCGCAAGCGTTGCAATAAGATCGCCCATAGGAAACAAAACCTCTTCATTTTGGTAACGTTGAATAAATGAATCGAGATTTTCTTTTTGCAATTCTAATGAACTCGCATCGAATTCCAATTCTAATGCACTATTTGCTTGGACTTGAGTTTTAACTAATTTTTTAACGGCTCCATTTATCGCAACTCTTGAGTGCGTTGCAAACGCTGCAACCACACATAATGTCGCAATAATAGATACAGCGACTCGACTACCGCGGGCTTTATTTTTACTTCGCTCAACATACTGTTCTGGCAATAAGTTCATGCTGCTCCCTTTGACTTCAAACCGCTACTTCGGCGCTCTTGACCAATTGGCAATGAAGATAAACTTGCGCCAAGCGCAACATGCCAACCTGGCTGAAGAAGGTTTTGGCTTGACAATGATTGAATATGCGGAAGCCTTACATCTTGCAGCACATCTTGACTGCAAGCAGTGCTAAGTGTTGAAGCGAGATTTGCATTCCAGCCAGCACTACCTGTGATAATAAGTTCTGATGAAAGTGGGCCTCTATTCGTCACACCATAATGACGAATACATTTCATAGCATCAGTCGCAATTGATTCATGAATGGAACGCGTCGCATTTCTAACTGCTTTGCTGATATCGTTAATTTCATCATGTCTCTTAGATTGTTCAAGCATTCGAATTGCCTGAGAATCCGTTACTCCAGTATGTTTCGCAATCCAATGAATAAGTTCATTGCCTGAGTAATCCAAATGCTTATAAAACATCATAGAGTCACCCGCAAGGACCATAAATGCCGAATCATGCATGCCAAAATCAAGAACTGAACGAACAATATTTTGGTCACCCTGTCGTCTATGTAACATACTCATCGTGCGAGTGACTGAGGCGCATTGTGGCTCTATCGCGGAAGGCTGAAGGCCGGCTTCATACATGGGATCCAAAATATCGCGAAGAGTTGATAATTCGATTGCCAGCGCAAGAACATCTCCACCAGTACCAATCGGGTATGCATCCATTTGCAATGACCCTTTATTGACATTAAGTCTATCCGCCATTTCCCATGCTGCTGCTTCTTTCACTTCTGTATCAGCCATATTCGGCAGGCGTAACACCTGATGATGTGCAAGCGATGGCGGCAATGCTAAGCAGCACTCTGAACCAATGACAGATGCACTTGCAACCATATTTCTCCAATCTGCACTCGTCAATTCACTAAGATTACATTCGAATCGTTTGATTGATGCGGTTGAATATGTGCCATTTTTCCATGAGCATTGACCGATGGTTATTCCACCATCGTAAAAAGCTATTCCAACCTGTCCATTTCGCTGTTTTCCAAAGGGAAATAAAATCATTGCGTACCCCCAGTTTTTTCTACAGTAATTTTTCCAGTCAATGGTGCAACTGATACAGTCCATTGGTGTGGCCCACTATTCACAACAAACGATCCACCAGTGCTGGGATAACCACTCGAATCAATAATTCCCCCGGTTGGTTCGAAAATAAAATTGGAATGCATACCATCGAAAAGCACATTTGAGATGATGACATCTCTAAATCGATTGTCTTCAGTAAACTTTATGATTGACTGCTGCAATTGGCCTTGAGATTCAACAGCGTCTTCAACAAAATTTGCCGATGCAAAATCGTACGCATCGCCTAGTTCGCTTGAATTTAATTCCTCTACCGACCAGCCACTTCCATCGCTAAAGAAGTGGATTCTTCTATAGGACTGATTTGCAACTGCATCCATTTGAGCTGCGAGCATCTCAGTCATAGCCATCCTAGCGACTGATTGACCAGAAGAAGATGCACCAGACGAGGCGTATGGAACAAGAATAAATGTTGAAATAACAAGCACAAGAATAGTGACTAGCAACTCCATTATTGTCCAACCAGATCGGTGTGATGTCGAAATGTAAAATTCTGTTTTTCGCATAATAATACCCATTGATGGGTGGAGTAGAATCGGGCCATTCCAGACTCAACAAAAGTCGGATTGCTTAATTCCTGCCCAAATATCGATGTAATTATTGTTATCGGAATTTAATTACCGGATAAAACCATGGCCTAAATACTCTAAGTAATCAAATCACATAAAGATATAGCGGGACACATGACCTCCATCACGTGTCCCGCAGTAGATATTCTGCCCGAGGTGGCAGGGAGTTACAGATTATTCGTCGAATTCCGTTCCATCACTATCGCAAGCGTATAGTGCAAACGTACCATTTCCCTTGTCTCGCCAAACCCAACCAACGGTAGCAGCTGCGGCACTGGCTACTGTGGAGGTCGATGAAAGCGGGTTATTTGGTGCCAACATGAGATAATCATTATCAATCATATCTGTCCAACCAGTACCCAGCAGGTCTGGATCGGACGAGTTTTGTGCTCGAAACAATTCAATTTGACCACGAAGTGTTTGAAGTTGGCTGCGTACAGCGGCATCGTTAGCATCATCTGCGGCATTAGTAAATTGAGGCACCACAACGGCAGCAAGAATTCCAAGAATGACAACGACAATTAGGATTTCAATCAGTGTAAATCCAGATCGGACAATGTTTTTATTTTGAGTGGTAAGTGTGTTCATACATGTGCTCCCTATTTGGTAATCAGCATTCAAGGGTGATTACCACAGGTTAAGTTGACTTGAACAAGATCACGGCGATCTTGAACCTCGGGTGCCGCTGCCATCCTAGCTACGGGGTTTGTAACATGTCATGCCACACTCTTCCAAATGGCAAAAACATGCTGCTACGAATCGTTTCGGCTGCAAAGATGGACATATGAAGTGAAATAAAAGTCACAAAGATGAAAAGCATGTATAACCGAACTTCCTTTCCTAACTTCTCATTTATTACAATCCACATATTATGACATCAATAAAAATACGACCTTTTCACGCTGTCCACCCGCCAACGAGTGATGCTCCTAAAGTTGCCTCCGTCCCCTATGATGTGGTCAACCGTGATGAAGCTTTGAAATATGCGCAGATGAATAAAGATAGTTTCATTCGCGTTGTACGATCCGAAGTAGATTTACCAGCTGAATGCTCACCATATGACGAAAATGTGTACGAGCAAGCAAAAGCAAACTATGCTTCGCTACGCGACTCAGGCGCATTAATGAAAGATAAAGATGCGGGCCTCTACCTTTACAGGCAATGCATGGGGAATCATCGCCAAGTAGGGCTGGTTGCTTGTTGTCATGTTGACGATTACAACAACAATCGAATCCGAAAACATGAGAAGACGCGAAAAACAAAAGAAGATGACCGAACAAATCACGTTCTAGGAATTCATGCCAATTCTGGACCGGTGTTCTTAACGTACAAAGGGCATGCATCCATCGATGAAATTATCGATGAAGAAATGAATAAGCGACCAATGTTTCACTTCGTTGCAGATGATGGCGTAACACATACAGGATGGAAAGTCGAACAGCAGGATGCATTACTAAGAGCATGTCGCTCGATTGACATTGCATATGTTGCAGATGGGCACCATCGCAGCGCAAGCGCCGCACGAGCTGCTGTTGAGTTAGCAAAAGCAAATCCAAACCATGATGGCACCGAAGAATACAACTGGTTTTTAACGGTGCTTTTTCCAGCAGAACAATTAAATATTTTGCCTTATAATCGCATACTTTTTGATTTAAATGGCCTGACAACTCAAGAGGTTTTAAAGCAACTAGAAGAGGTAGGCACACTAGAATCAACTAATTCCCCTTTGCCTCAGAAGTCTGGAATGTGCTGTATCTATCTAGGCAAACAAGCTGGTTGGTATACATTGACATTCAACAGTATTGATGCACAAGATCCTATCGATTCTCTTGACGTGGAGTTGCTTCAACAAAGAATACTAAAACCAATCTTTTCGATCGGTGATCCAAGAAGTGATACTCGTATTGATTTTATTGGCGGAATCCGAGGCACAGAAGAACTTGAAAAACGAGTAGATAAGGGAGATGCAGCAATCGCATTTTCACTATACGCCACAACCATTGATCAATTGCTCGATGTAGCTGATGCTAATCTAATCATGCCACCAAAATCCACTTGGTTTGAACCAAAATTAAGAAGTGGTTTATTCGTACATGAACTGAGCTAGTTGTTTGCCGCAAAATTTTCAATAAACTCGGCAAACTGTTCACAACCCTTTTCAGGAAAGGCATTGTAAATTGACGATCTTAGACCACCTAGATTCCGATGACCTTTTAAACCAGACATACCAGAAGCCGCTGATTCTTCTAAAAATTTAGCATCAAGCTCCTGAGACCTAGTTTTAAAGGAAATATTCATACGGGAACGGCTATCTTGATTAGCAAAAACAGTATAAAAATCGGGGGATGCGTCAAGTGCATTATAAATAACCGATGCCTTGCGTTCGTTCCGTGCTTCAATTTCATCAATTCCACCTTCATTCAAAATCCATTTAAAAACTTCACCCATTAAATAAATTCCAAAAGTCGGAGGCGTATTTAACATTGAGTTCTTCTTAGCAATCTCCTTGTAATTCAGCATCGTCGGTAAATTAGCAGGACACTGCTCTAGCATCGCTTTTTTGATGACTACAAGAACCGTCCCAGATGGACCTAGATTTTTCTGGGCGCCTGCATAAATCATGTCAAAATCTGACCACTCTATTTGACGAGAAAACATATCAGAGCTCATGTCACAAATGACTGGCGAATCAGTTTTTGGCGTTCTAGTAAAACGAGTTCCATAAATAGTATTATTTGAACAATAATGAAGATACGCAGCTTCTTCGGCTAAATCTATCTGCTCATCAGTTGGGCAGAAACCATAATTACTAACCGAACCATCAAATGCGAGATGGACATTACCAATTTTTTTCGCTTCTTTAATCGCTTTATTTGTCCAAACACCCGTATCAAGATAGTTCGCCGTCTGCCCTTTGCTTAAAAAATTCATTGCGAGCATTGCAAACTGCATTGTTGCACCGCCTTGCAAAAAAAGGATGTCATAATCATCCGGAATGGACCCCACAGTACGGCAGTTTGCTACAGCTTCTGTAATCACTTTGTCAAAGACTGGACCTCGGTGGCTGTGTTCACAAATGCCAATGCCACTACCATCAATATCGACCAAGTCTTTTTGAGCTTGGCATAGAACTTGTTCTGGCAAAGTAGCCGGTCCAGCGGAAAAGTTTAAAATTCGATCTGTCGTTGTAGTCATATTTGCACCTTGCTATTGCATCGTCATCATTACTGAAAGTATATTTTTGTTTTGTTTTATTGAATCTATATCCGCCATCGCCGGAATACCACTCAATTGAATCCTTGCACACGCTGCGAACTCCCCTTCATACAGGGTGTTTTCCATTTCTTCAACATTAATTCCACTCTGACTCAAAATCTGGAAGACATGAGCAAGAACTCCTGGAAGATTTTTATGCCGAACTGCTAATAGTGCATCAACAGTAGGTTCAACTGCGAGATTTACGCAATTCAATACCGCTCCTTCCCGAATGAACGTAGAGAGTATATGCACCGCTTCTTCTGCAATTGCTTCTTGCGCCTGGTCCGTTGAAGCACCAACATGATGTGTGCCATACACCCCTTCGTGCGAAATGACCTCCCCACTAAATACTGATGCGCCTGAACTCGGCTCATCTTCATATACATCAAGACCTGCGCGGATATTCTTCCTGTGTACTGCTTGGGAGAGCGCCTTTTCGTCAACGACTTGCCCTCGAGAAGTATTGATAAAAATAGCGCCATCTTTCATGGAATCAAAAAAAGTTCCTAAAGAATCTTCTAGACAGATATCATCTATTTCTCAAGAAATCGTTTTAACCAATAAACTAGAAGATTTTGAAAAATTAATAAATGAACATGAACAAATAACAAAGAGAATTTTAAAAAAGAAAACTATTAAAGATGAACTTTTCTCTGATTTCAATGGTTCAATTAAAAGTCTAGGAGCTTGGGGTGGAGATTTCATTTTAGCTACAGGAAATCGAAACAATCAAAATTATTTTTACCAGAAGGGTTTCAAAACAATTTTTAACTACTCAGAAATAATAATTTAGTA
>CAJWSE010000053.1 GCA_913046275.1 uncultured Phycisphaerae bacterium
ATGCACATGTAATGGTTACAAAATATGAAAATTTAAATCCAAGTTTAGAACCTAGCCACGCTTTCGCAGAAGCCATCAAAATTGCAGCACCTGCGCCCTTACCACTAACATCACCAACAACCAGCGCCATTCTATTTTCCGACAGCGGAATAATGTCAAGCAAATCACCTGAGGCTTCACGGCCTGGCTTGAATACTCGACCCCAACCAAATATTTCTCCCGCCCCTACATCCTTTGGTATAAGAAGCTCTTGCGCCTCACGCGCTGCATTCAAATCCTGTTCAAACTTGGCTTGCTTAATTTGCATTTTTAAGCGTCGCAAGTTGGCAAATGCAAGGCCAGCCATTCTACAGAGACCCTGGCAAAAACCAGCCGCATCCGGTTGAATCTGCCGTTCCTGTTCCCTCGCATCAAGATAAAGGTATGCAACAAGTTTATCATCAACCATAACGGCACTACAAATAGCTGAGTGAATGTTAAGGTCGGCTATTGAGTCCCCAAAACCAGCAGTTTGCCCCGAAAGTAAGCAAGCAACATCGCCTTTAGAGGCAGCGCTAAGAAGTGAACGACTAAAGGTTGTACCAGTAGCGTCTCTTGAATCACCATCAAGGAACCCTACCACTTCAATTTCCCCATCTTCATCTGCAGGCATTAACATTGCTGCACGCTGAAAACCGGTCCCTTCGATCGCTGATTTCACAACATAGGAACCTAATTCTTTTAACGTTGTTGCTTTATTTATATCAGAAGAACAATCAATCAATAAACTTAAGCGGTGCTGCGCAATAGCACCCAAATCTGATCGAGTCATCCGCTGAACACGGGCTTCAACTTCAACGCTGTCATCTATAGTCTGCATTGCAACAGGCGCACCTTGACGTACGCTTGTTCTAAAAACCCAAGGCCCGATCTGAATCATATCACCAGTGCTAATTGGCGTTTTTGCTTCTTTCTCACATTGCACCTCATTAATGAAGGTGCCTTGCCGGCTCCCCAAATCGACTAGGAAGCAACCTGACTCATTTGATTGTAGTTTGCCATGCTGCCTTGAGATTGTTGCTTCAGGCAATTTAATATCGCATTGAGAGCCTCGACCGAATAACAAATCGGCACCTGGCTCAAGCCAAAAACCATCTAAATCAGGTCCAATGATTGGTTCAAACCAAAGCCTTTGAATAGATTGAGTTCCTAGTGTCACAATTCATAGGATAACACAAGAGCCCCGCGTTACATGCAGGGCTCTTATGAATCAATTATAAAATATGTCACTCACCAAATCTTGGCCCGCGACCCATTGCTCCACCACCATCACTTCCGCCCCCTATGGTGTACTGAGCGTTCATTGCCTTGCCTATTTTCATCTCTGCATCAAGAAGATGAGCTCGTGTATATGAATCAAGTTTCTTCCTATTAACATCTTGTATCTCTGAAAGAATGTCTTGCAATTGCATTCGAACCAACGATTGAATTGTACGACCTGCAGGCGAGCCGGCGTCTTCTTCAAGAGACAGCTCAATCAAACGAGCAAGATGTTCTGTTTGAAGATTACGTCGTAAACTTGATATTGCAGGTGAACGATTCGTTGAATTTTTTGGCATTGACCGAAGTTCACTCCAAACTTCATCTGTGACAGCTTGCACAATTTCGGCAACTGTCAATACATCAACATCCACATCATTTCGTAATTCGCCATCATACACGCCACCGAGTTTCGAAGGATTTAACAGCATTGAAATTGCAGACGCTTGCATTCCACCAATTCGCTGATGAATAGGAAATGTAGAATTTCTAAATATATCATCCATACCACCAGCATCCCAATTCTTTTCGATTGTCATTTTATGGAGCAAATCGCTATTTAAACCCCACGCATCATCTCGCATGGCATTTTCAAGAACCATTGCAAGCGCACGACGCTGCATCTCTGGATCAATCTCTTCAATAGGATCACGGTCTCCTGGATCTCCTTTACGCGCACGGTTGTGGAGCGCGCCACCTATCCAATCTGCCGCTGTACTAACTGAACCAAATTGTTTATTCAAAAGCATTTCATAACCACTGCGCGCTTTACCCCAGCTTTGACCATCTTTGACCATACGATCCAGAAGCGTTTCACGAAGTTGTTGCACTAACCTAATTTGCGAATCTGCATAATCAAGTGGGTTCTTCCCCCAATCAAAACGACGTGATGATGGGTCAGCATCAAAGGTATCTTCATCTGTTGAATAAGCAAGTTGTGGCTCATTCACTCGTGATAAAATATCTGGTAATGCACTCTCATCTGTTGTATAGCCATATTCAATTGCCCAATAATCGTATGGCCCAATTGTCATCATTGTGAAATCACCCTGATCAGGGCCATCTTCAACATTAATATTAATTGGGGAGTATTCCATTACCGAACCACAGATTGCATCAGGCTCAAAGTTTTTATTGTTCATCTCATCCATGTCATAAATACCTGATGCTTTAAAGTTATGTCGAAGACCAAGGGTATGACCAGTTTCATGCATAATGACATCGCGGAGCATTGGGCCAATGAACCAATCAGGGACCCCATCAAGCATATCCACATCTGCGCCATCTTCGCCTTCTTGAGTCAAAGCAAGCATTGCAAGAACATCCGGATGTAGCCGCGCAAGAGCAAGTTCGGCAGACTGATACGCTGGGTACATGCATGCGCCATTTGTTTGACAGACTCGATGTCCGAGACCATCATATTCATCATCGCCAATTATTTCTGTAGTCTCTGCAAATGCAGGATGCGAAGGCAACGATAAAATTTGTTTTGCAATTTCTTTTTGCTTTAATGGATGCGCTAGTCGAATCCTTGGATCCCAATTCGGATGCGATTTTAACCACTCCCTAGCTTCAGGGCTATAGCTTTGCATTGCTACTTCTGGAAGCAGTTTATTCCATGCTTTTGTCCAGCCAGTAACAAAAGCTTCGTCCATCACAATGTCAGCATCTAAAATCTGACCTGTCTCTGGATCAACACGGCTTGGACCAATTGCAAATCCCATATCAGCATTGGTCCAAAGAATAAAGTTGTATCGAGCATCTTCAGGATCTTTTTCCATATGTATGCCAGTAGATGCATCTTGTTGATATACCTCAATAGCATTGACAATACCAATTTGTTCATATGCCTTGTTCCATTCCAAAACGCCATCACGAACCCAGCGACGATATCGAACAGGAATAGTATGTTCTAAATAAAACACGATTGGCTTTTTTGGAGGGCTAAGCTTTAGTGAGGGGTCAGCTTTTTCAAGGTGCCATCGCGTGACATAACGAACCCAAGGCTCTTCACTTGATGCGTCTCCAATGTCTTTATGTGTAGTAGTAAAGTATCCAATACGATTGTCTGCCATTCGAGGCTGATAGCCATCATCTTTTGGAACTGTGCGAATTGAATATGAAATTGAACCAAATTGACCACTCGAAAGTGGGAGTTCAAACGTCAACTCAACATTTGATGGAAAACTTTTTGCTTTAGTTAATTTGGCTAGATCTGTGCGTGCTCCACGAGCCTCGTCGAAAAAATTTCCAGCACCATGCAAGAATAAATTGGTGCCATCAATAACAGGCCCGCCATTTGGTCCTTCACTAATTATTGGAACATCAAGAATCATTTGATCAGTAAATACCCGCGCCGTGCCACTTTGTGACTGCTCATCACCAGTCGATTTTACTTCTAAGTTTGGTTGCACAAGAACAAGTTGATCATGAATACGTTTCCAGTGTCCATACATATCTCCAACCTGCACACCTGACTCACCGATACCACTGGATACTGTGTATGCAATTAGAACTGGCTGTCCCTCGTAATTTGGAGACAGTTCAATAAGTAAATGGTCCTTATCATCACGATACAAAGTATAAAGACCGCCTTCATCGCCCACAGAAGAAACGACTGTATCGTATCCATCGGATACGGAATCAAATGGTGGTAATCCGCCCTCAGAACTAGGCATTCCCCTTCCAAAGCTAGGCCGTGCCTCGGGAGCTGATGGCTGTTGTGTATCTTGAGTAAGTGCAAATGCTAACGAAAGCGTAAGTAAGTCAATCATAATTCTTCCTTTACGACCATTGATTCGGTCTAGTTCTTCATCGGATTGTCAATTCTAATGGGTAAAACCGTAGATTTGAAAGAAGATTATCGGGCTTTTTTACCAAACACTGCTAATGCGCCTATAGAGAGGGCTATCAAAAACAATATTGCATATATAAGTGTTTGAAAAGAATGAACTTGAGACGAATCTGCGACCTGAATTGTAACAAGTCCGATGATGGGGCCGATCATATAGCCGCTGCCAATTAATGCTTCATGCTTCCCAGCCGCATCAACTTCTGCATTGCCCACTGCCATAGCGTAATACAATGCTGCATAATATGTTACACCCATTCCTATGCCAAATAACGCGAGACCAAATGCAAGAATAGCTAAATTTGGAGCACTTAGGATAAGTACAAAGCCAAGCGCCATCGATCCAATAGCAAACCAAAGAACGGACCACCTTCCATGCCAACCCCCTGTTTTCCACATCCAGCCAGTTGCACCAACACGAGCAAGCATCCAAACAGCCGCGAGTGGAGTCTGCCATGCAATATCAACGAGCAAGCCTGAAAGCACAAAGGGCAACAAAGGTGCAAATACACCATTAATGACATAGCTCAATGGCAATAATACCCGCGCACCGCAAAGTAAATCTTTGTACACCCTTGGCACATGTTGTTTTGCTTTAGATACTTCATGGGCACTGGGATTTTTCCTATACCAAGGCAGCACAAAAAGTGCGCACAAATTCATAGCTCCTAAACCGACAATAACCATCGAGGCATGACTTGTCATGAGTGGAGCCATTGCGAACATAACTGCTGCGACTGCAACCATCCACACTATATTCCACCAACCAATAACTCTTCGCATGTCAGCACCATGACGTCCTGCCACCAAGTAACTTTCAACAATTGGCCAAAGCCATGCACTGCAAAAACCAGCAACACCCCCCGCAACCCAAATAACCCAAGGCCCACTAAAGAACAATGGCAGCAAACACACGACTGTTTCAATCGATAAAATAACTGCTAAGAATGATCGTGTCGAAACGTATTGCTCAATGAAACGTATAACTTTTCCTGACGACAATGCTCCAGGAACATAGAGAAGACCAATTAAAAGATATAGCGCAAGATTTTGTGTTTCAGAAAATGAGTAATCGCGCTTTGCAATAAATGGCAAACCATTCCATATAACGCTTGTCCCTGTTGACGCGAAACCCGTCAGCAGCAACGACGCGAGAAGTGGCGTTTGGTTATTGCCCCGATGATTCACTAGCGACTTGGTAGTTCGGTGCTTCTTTGATAATCTGAATATCGTGTGGGTGGCTTTCGACAAGCGATGCACCGCTCACACGCACAAATGTTGCTTGGTTACGGAGAGTTTGAATATCTGGTGTTCCGCAGTACCCCATAGCAGCTCGCAAACCACCAACCATTTGGTACACAAATTCTCCAAGTCGCCCACGGTAAGGAACACGCCCTTCCACACCTTCAGGAACGAATTTACTTGCTTTTTTAACATTACCTTGGCCATAACGGTCAGCAGATCCTGCACCCATCGCACCTTCGCTACCCATACCACGGTAAGTTTTAAATCGTCGACCACGATGTAAAATAAGTTCGCCAGGACTTTCATCAAGTCCAGCAAAAAGAGATCCAAGCATAACAGAACTTGCACCAGCTGCGATTGCTTTGCCAATATCACCGCTTTGCCTAATACCACCATCTGCAATAACAGGAATATTATGCTTCTCTGCTTCTTTGCGAGCATTTACAATTGCTGTTAACTGCGGAACACCTACACCACTTACGATGCGAGTTGTACAAATTGAGCCGGGGCCAATCCCAACCTTTACTGCATCGGCGCCTGCTTCAATCAGTGCTTTTGCGCCTTCAGCCGTTGCGATATTGCCAGCGATTACATCGATATCCCACCTGCTTTTAATTTCACGAACAGTATCAATAACATTTTTTGAGTGACCATGTGCTGTGTCTACAACAACAACGTCCACCTCTGCTTGTATCAATTCCTCTACTCGATCGTATTGGTAAACTCCAACTGCTGCACCCACTCGCAATCGCCCCCTTGAATCACGGCAAGCCTTGGGGTGGCGACGAATGTTTTCGATGTCACGCATAGTGACTAAACCATTCAATTTGCCCTGCTCATCAACAAGGATAAGTTTCTCAACACGAGCCCGAGTCATTTTTGCTTCTGCTTCCTCAAGCGAGGTATCTATGCTGCTAGTGACTAAATCTTTTGAAGTCATGAGTTCACCAACAAGCTGTTCATGGGAATCTAAAAACTTTATATCCCGCCGTGTCAGGATTCCAACAACTTCACCATTTGCCTCTCCATCGAGGGTAACAGGAAATCCAGAAACATTTTGCTCGGACATGAGTGTAGTGGCTTTTGCAATGGAATCTTCGGGACCTAAGGTAACTGGATCGGTAATGACTCCATTTTCAGACCGTTTGACCTTTGCTACTTCTCTGGCCTGAACATGAGGAGGCATATTTTTGTGCACAAACCCAATACCGCCTTCTTGAGCCAGCGCAATGGCCAATTCAGACTCTGTCACAGTATCCATAGGCGCTGATATCAGTGGAATATTTAAACGAATGCGATTTGTAAGCCTAGTAGAGGTATCTGCAATGTCTGGAGTGACATCACTGTACCTAGGCACCAGCAAAACATCATCAAAGGTAATACCGTCTGTTATGTTCAACTTTTCCATCTGCCAAGGATACCCGTTTTCGTAGTTTAAATCAACCCTAAAAGCACGAAGAACCCCTCTCAATATGCTACTCTGTTCACTTTAAAACCAAACCTTAAAAGGCTAGACAAAAGAAGAGCATAACATTGAGCGATACAGAAGATAATTTTTCACCTAATCCAATACACCACGATAAAGGGACGCAAGCAGGCGAAGGAGTTACAGAATTCCGAAAGATGCTAAAAGCGACGATCAATTTCGAAGCCTCTGACCTTCACATTAAAGCTGGCACAAAACCTCGAATCCGTGTTCGCGGTGTTTTGAGAAGTCTGGATGCCTCCCTTAACAGTGAGCCGCTCTGCTACCAAATTGCTAAAGATATTCTTGATGAAAGCCAATACAAGCAATTTCATAAGCATGGTCAAATCGATTTGGCTT
>CAJWSE010000054.1 GCA_913046275.1 uncultured Phycisphaerae bacterium
TTTTAGCAAACCGGTGCCTTCAGCCGCTCGGCCACCTGTCCAGACGAATTTTTGCCTAAGTGACAACAAAAGTGTCAATAGAGACTCGTTTCAGGAACGACTATTTTAGCATAGATTCATACTGCTAACAGGGCTTTAAATGGTTGTATGGATTTCAGAATTAGGCCTTAATTAAAAACACGAAACAGAGCCGCAACTAGTGTCATCCCCTTGATACCATCCACCGTAGTCCCAACATTCATCTTCAGTGAGGCCACCTTTGCACCACGGTTCTTCCCATCCAATACAGCAAGCGCCTACTGGGTCTGGTGAACAATCATTCCCCCACACTGAAACAAGAAAAAGAATATCTTCAACATTAATTATTCCATCAAGAGTCACATCGCCAGATACATTCGATGTATTCCAGTTTTTGATGATGATAAGTAAATCTCCAACATTGACGATATCATCCCCATTGATATCCCCACAACTTTCACATGCTTCAGAAATAATGCAGTCATTATCAGCGCCACCACCGTATAGTTGTCCATTTGCATTTGAGCATACAACAGTATTCTGAAGAATCCCGCTACAACAATATACGTAAACTCCACCGATGATATTTGCAACATTATCTCTAACAAGGCAATCGATCATCCAGAAATTTCCCATGTCACAAAATGCGGCGCCACCAAAAGTAGCTTCATTATTTTGTAAGACACAATTGATAACTTCGGCCATATCTGCGTTTGAACCTAAGAAGGCAATTCCACCCCCCTGACCTGCATAATTATTAATAATACGACAGTTCTCTATTTTCGGCGAGGACCCTAAGCATTTGATACCACCACCTTGACTGCCTGAACCCTCAGTAATTGTAAAGCCTGAAATAATCGTTGAGGTAGTTTCGTTGTTTCCACAAAAGAAAACATTTCGCTGATTTTGCCCACTAACTATTGTAGTTTGTGGGCCTTCCTGACTTCTCAGCAAAATACCTTTGCCATTCATATTCACAACATAACTACCACTGCCCGTGTATGTACCTGGCATCACAATAATCTCATCGCCATTACTAGAGGCATTTACCGCGGCTTGGATGTTGTCAAAGTCTGCCTTGCCATCATCATCGACAGTCCATATGTCAGCAATGGCTGTGTTTGTGATTAACAATAAAGTAATTAATAAAGGATACATGTACATATTAAGTATGACTTATGAACAGCTGAAACGCAACAAATTTTAATTCCTGGCACAAGTTAATTAATGGATACCCTTAATTTAGACGCGAAAATGAGATTATTAGCATTGTGTCAATACCTGCAAACTCAAAAAGATTCAGATGCCTGACCAATTTCCAATTACTTCAAGAAGGTCATTCACATTTACAACAGAGTCACCGTTGAGATCTTCATCGCAATTCGCGCATGGACCCCAGACTGCGATGATTGCAAGCAAGTCGTTAACGCCGACATAACCATCACCATCGACATCTCCAGGCAATCCTAATTGGCCACTTGCTTCAATATGCCAATTGATTGACGTATTAAATGTAGCTGATTCAGCAATCGCACTTAGAAGCAAATTTGCAGTTTCTCCTGGCGGAAGAACCGTGGGCAAAGGCAAGGGGACATCTTCAAAAGCAATTGGTGGACTCTCAATTACTTCGTTTGAAAACCAGGACAAGTTTCCTGTCAAAGAAGTTTGAGTTTCGGCATCCTCAATAGAACCAGTCATTTGCAATACACCTACTGCTGGCAATGGACCTGTCGAAGTGCCAAGAACTTCTACTTCAAATGTAATTGTGACAGGAATAAAAATTGAGTACTGCCATTGATTATCCCCCATGTACACAACATCACCTTCTGCTGAAATCGATTGCTCTAGTACCAGTTGCGTTAGATAACCTTCTCCAATTGGCAAATCAAATGGAATGCCTCCTGGATATAGCGAATCTGGCTGTGTTGTTCTAAATGTTTCATACAACATGCCAATTGAAACTCCAAACGCATATGGGCTCTCTTCAAAAGCAGTAATCATGAGTCCATCTATATCAACTTTTAAATCCTCTTCCTTAAGATCCACCTCAAGGGCACCCCCAAGCGACGAGTCAAACAGACCTCCAAATGAAGGTGTTAACTCACAAGCAATAAGATTATTCCCGCTTCCTCCCCAAACTCCTGGAATTGTAGTTGTGCCACTCGGATTTGTCTTTTCATTCCAATCTCCAATAAGTGTCCCTGGCATGAATGTCGATTGGATGAATTCACCATCAACCGTACTCATTCCAGGTTGCAGGTCTAATGGAACAGCTATCATTATGAGTGCTATAAAGGATTCAAATACCATGAATTCAAAAGTACCACAACCAGACTAAATTGCAAGTAAATAAGTACGTTCATCGTATTCAGACTCATAAAATGCCCTATAGCATGCCGATACTTGAATACTGACCAAATGGAATTAAGCATATGAGCGAAGAAGCAAAGAATAAAGAAAGTAGCGAAAGAATGCGCTGCGTCATCTTGAACCAATACTATGTTCCAGATGTCGCTTCTACGGGGCATCTCCTCTTTGAACTAGCTGAAAATATCGCTTCGCAAGGTGCTGATGTAAATGTCATTACTTGCCGCCCATCATATGGTCCTAAAGAAACATGGCAAAAATGTCCTAGGAAAGAAATTAAAAATGGTGTCAAAGTGCATCGCATGTTCACTACTCGGTACAGTAAAGATTCCATCCTTGGCAGACTCATTAACTCAGTTACATTTCTCTTTCCACTTGCTTTATTTCACGTATTGCCTCGATATAAAGGAGAGGTTTTTTTATATACAACCAACCCTCCTTACCTAGGATTTGTCGGGGGCTTTATGTCAGTTATTCGACCGCATAAATATGTCGTACTACTTCATGATTCATATCCAGAACTCGCTGTCTGGGTTGGGAAAATTCGAAAGAATGGACTCATTGATAAATTTTGGAGATGGTGCAATAAAATTATGTACCAACGTTCAAAACAAATAATTGTACTTAGCGATGCGGCAAAAAAACTTGTAGTTGACAATTATGGACCAGATCCAGACCGAGTTCATGTCATTGCAAATTGGGCTGATCCAAATGAACTTACTCCAAAACCAAAAGAAGAAAGTGATTTTGCAAAAGAGCACAAACTTATTGAACCTTTCACTCTTTTATACTCTGGAAATCTCGGCCTGTACTATGAATTTGATATGCTTCTGGAAGGCGCGAAAAAACTTGAAAAAGAAAATTTTCGGCTTGTTTTCACTGGTGCTGGAGGCCAGCGAGACTCTATCGAAGAGAGGATCAAAAAGCTCGAACTTACTAATACAATACTCTTGCCCTACACGCCACAAGAAAAGTTCAACGATGCATTAAACGGTTGCGATGGTTTACTTGTAACTATTGCAGAAGGTATTGATGGAATTAGTTTTCCTTCAAAACTCTACACTTGCATGTCTGTAGGCAAACCGATTATTGCCTTTTCATCACCGACTTCAGAGCTTCGCAAGAAAGTTGAAGACAACAACATAGGAAAATGGGTTCAACTTGGTGATTCAGAAGGTTTTGCAAATTGCATCCTTGAACTCATGGAAGACAGAGCATTAGCGAAATCTCTTGGCAACAATGCCAGAAATACTCTTGAAACAGAATACTCTATCGAGGTCGCAGGCAAAAAGTATTTTGATGTATTAAAACTTGGAAATACTGGCGAGTAATCGCGCCTTAGCAAGGTATCAATCAGGCAATTGGATTTTTCCGATACCAATCAACTGTTTCACGTATACCTTCTTCTAGTGAAATCTTAGCTTTAAAACCAAGCACTTCACTCGCCCTAGATACATCCAAGTATCGCTTAGGCTGGCCATCAGGCTTATCTGTATCCCAAACTACTTCACCTTCATATCCAACGACTTCTGCAATGAGCTTTGTCAAATCCGAAATTGATGTCTCAATGCCCGTACCAATATTAATTGGCGCAGGGTCTACATCATTTTCCGCTGCAATCGCAATTGCTTCTGCCGCATCTGCAACATACAGAAATTCTCGAGTTGGTGTGCCAGACCCCCAATTTGAGACCTTAGCAAGGCCTGAATCATGAGCTTCAACATACCGACGAATAATTGCTGGGATAACGTGACTCTTTTCTTCTTCAAAGTGATCCTCTGGGCCATATAAATTTGCGGGGACTAATACTGCGCATGGCAAACCATATTGACGCCCATATGTTTCACATGCTTCATGCAAGAGTCGCTTGGCCATACCATAGGGACCGGTTGCACCAACAGGCTTACCAGACCAAATACTGTCTTCTTGTAATGGCAAAGGAGCATCTTTTGGATAAGAACAAGTTGTACTAATCAATACAAATTTCTTCAAATCATGCTTCCGCCCCTCATCAAGAAGCATTAAACCCATCATTGCATTTTCGTACAAAAACTTTGCTGGATTTTCAACGTTCGCTCCAATACCTCCACATGCTGCTGCAAGATGTATAACGATATCAGGAGATTGTTCACTGTATAAACGAGCGACATCCCTTTGATCAATCAAGTCATAGTCCGAACTTCCTAATGGAACAACGTTAGCGCCTCGAACTTCAAGAGCACGACAAACAAAACCACCAAGAAAACCTCGGCCACCTGTCACAACAACCTTTTGACCATTTAAGGGCATTTACACGCTAGCTTCTTGCTTGTAATAATCGATGTAACCCGAAACACAGCGCTCAACCAATTGTTCAAAATTGTACTTTGGTTCATAACCAAGCTTTCGCAACTTAGCAATTGAAGGACACCGCCTCGGTGTACCGCCAGCACGAAGTTCACCAGCAATAACATTCACCTTCACGCCGCAGTATTTACCTATAGTTTCCACAAGATGTTTAATGGACACTTCCTCTTCGGTGCCAACGTGGTAAATGTTACCGCTTTCGCCAAATTCACCAGCCAAAAAGCACCCTCTGCCGCCGTCAGTTACATCGCAAAATGAACGAGTCTCACTGCCATCACCTTGAATTTGCAAATCAATTTCCTTCATCGTCAAACCCTCTGAAGCTTTGAAAATTTTACCGGTGATTTCTGGAATTACATGTTCAAAACCCATATCTGGGCCAATGAAGTTATGCGGCCTAAAAATAACTGTTTCTAAACCCCTAAAACCGCCCACATGCAACGCAAGAAGTTCGCAAGCAATTTTTCCTCCGCCATAACTAAATCGCGGGTTAGTTACATCTGGAATCATCAATCGCTCTGATTCATCTGTAGGCACATGTGTTGGCTCATTATATGTTTCGCTCGTACTTGCTAGGACGTACCGCCTAACACCAGCATCTAGAGCTGCCTTAATAGTATTTTGCGTCCCCTCAATACCTACCTCGAGCACCAAGTCTGGTTTTTCATAAAAGTAACGTGTGCCATTTATGTAGGCAAGATGCCATACTACTTCACAGCCCTCGGTTGCGGCACGAACTGCATCGTAATCACGAACATCAGCATCTACAAGCTGAACGCGATCTCCGAATCGTTCAAGTCTAGCTGGCTTGCCACGCGAGTGATCATCTAATACAACTACCTCATGATTTGCCTGTAACAATTCATTACAGAGTTCACATCCTAAAAAACCCGAACCGCCTGTCAGCAATACTTTCATTGATCTACCTTTTTATTGACTAGTTGGCCTGCTTGATAATAAATTTGATCAAGACCACCAACATTCCAAATATCAGCTATCCATGCATTTGGATTTGTTTTTCCTAGTTCATGAAGCACCTCACCGTAACCAGTATGATTTGTAGCTACAAATACGCAATCTATTCCTTCAAGCGCATTACTGATTTCCCAGTTTCTGATTGGTTCAGATGCTGAAGGTTCCATGATTTGATCTGGAAGATGATGATCCGTCACACGAAGCTCCATTGGAAGCTGACGATGAATATAACGACAAAGTTTTGGCACGAGGCTATCTCGAATATCATCTGTATCTTGTTTAAAAGTAAAGCCAAGTACAGCAACCTTACTGTCATGAATTTTTGTTCGCTGCATCAGTTGCTCAACTAGCATTGCTGGTGTGAATTCGTTCATTTTCCATGCTGAGAGAAGCATATCTGGGTATGGACTCCACTCATTGATCATACCGAAATCTTTACGCAAACAGGTACCCGCAGTGAAGCCAGGCATCGCCAGATTACATCGTGGGTAATCATGATTAGCAAGATGCCGAGTTTCATAAATATTTGCACCAAAGTTATCGGCAATAAGAGCAAACTGATTCGCAACCGCAAAGTTAATATAACGAGAAATGTTATTAAACAGTTTTACAAGTTCCGCTGTAATGAAGTTTGTGCGCATAATTTCAGGAGCGAGCTTGCCAAACAGTTCCGCTGCGGCCTCGCGACTTTCATCATCCTCAGCTCCACAAATTTGTGGCAATGAACGGAGCTCGTTGTACGCAACCCCTTCGGCGATTCGTTCGGGGCAAAAACACAATTTAATATCTTGACCCACAGTAAAATCTGTATTTCGATTAATCCATTTGTTGACATATGCAGTCGTGCCAGGAGCAACAGTACTTCGAAGAATAATCACTTGGTCTTTCCTAAAGTGATTCTTCAGACCTTCGAGAACTCGTTGAATTTGGGACAAGTCTGTTTCAATATGGTTATGAAGAGGCGTACCTACGGTAATAATAACGGCTTTACTTTTTGAAACAATTCCATCCGGAGCACCATGAATTTGCAATTTTTTGCTCGCAACCAAATCATCGTAACCTGGTTCGTGGAAGGGCATTGCGCCATTATTCACTGCGTCACGTAGCTTCTCATCCAAGTCTACACCGGTAACATTTACCCCGACTTCCATTAGAGATAAACCCAATGGCAAGCCAACTCGTCCAGTACCTACTATGCAAACATCATATTCAAACATGGTTATATCTTCAGTCTTCTAAAAGTGTAAAAATAGTAAAGGTGAATCATACCATCGGCATTTCATCTGTGAACTTTGGCGATAGATTCTTAAAAAAAGAACCTTTTTCACCTTTTTTAAAAATTAGTAAAATGTTCAAAAAGTGTAAAAACACTGTAATTTCCTGCAAAACGGACTTGTTATAGGAACATAATGTCGGTACATTTCG
>CAJWSE010000055.1 GCA_913046275.1 uncultured Phycisphaerae bacterium
CCTTTTATTTTTAACAATACGTCCTCAGGTAAGCAGAGTTCGATCTCACGCCTTGGCTTCACCTTTTGTGAAGCTCGAGTTGTGCGAATAGCAATCACAAGTTCTTTGGCAAATTCAAATGAATCGACAGCTGTTGGGTCAATCGTTATATCTTGAAAATCTGGCCAAGACGCGGTTGCTGCCAAGTCAGATTGAGGCAGATTCACGCCTTCGATAGTGCCGCAGGGAATTACTTGAATATGTGGCCAAATAGCTTCAGTTACGAATGGGCAGATAGGGTGAAGAACCCTACAAATTGCATCGAGCACAGTATGTAGTACCCTTTGTTGAGATGGAGAATCTTTGATCGTTGGCTTAATGGCTTCAAGATACCAATCACAAAAATCTCTCCACAATAAGTCATAGATTGTTTCTGCAATAACACTGAATTGATAGTTTTCAAATGCTGCATTAAGTTTTATGATTGAATTTGACACTCTAGATATCATCCAATGGTCGACAAGTGTTAAGTCGTTAGTTGGGACGCACTCTGCTGGTGTTGAAATATTCATCAGAGCAAAGCGGTTTGCGTTCCAAAACTTATTTGCAAAATTCCGGCCAATATCAAATCGAGAGGAAGTGTTCATTGCGAGGGGCGTCTCTTCGCAATCTTCGGCTGCGCCAATTAAAAGTCCATATAGGGTAGAAATCTTTTTATTTTTATCCTCTGGAGAATCTTGGATTGGTGCCATCACCTCGTGTCCTGTTGATGATGTTACATATTCAGGGGCAAATGCTTTGCCGGTATGTGGGCAAATTAAATCAACGCCAAGGCGAACATCTTGTGTGCCGGTTGCGAGTTGAACCATCGTATATCGGAGGGCATCAGCACCATGAGTTGCAATAATATCCCTCGGGTCTACTCCATTGCCAAGAGACTTGCTCATCCTTTGGCCAAAGCCATCTTGAATCATTGGATTAATATAGACATCCTGGAAGGGGAGCACGCCGTTTCGGAAGTAACGATTAAACATGACCATTCGGCTAACCCATAGTGTGATAATGTCTCTTCCAGTACAAAGTACACTTGTTGGGTTAAATTTTTCCAGCAAACCGGCAGTTTCTGGAAACGCTTCAGGCAAAGGCCAGCCCATTGTAGAAATCGGCCAAAGTGCCGAACTAAACCAAGTGTCAAGAACATCATCGTCTCGAACAAAACCGCTCTCTTCAATTTTGCGTTCAATATCTTCGTGTCCTCCACGAATGCAAATATAAACGCGTGTGCTTCCATCACCTTCATCAATTTCTTGATTTGATGCAACTGCCTCGTGTCCTTCATCGGGCCATTTAATATCTTCATTTGAAGCAAATGTTTTAGACCACACTGGAATACGATGTCCCCACCATAGCTGACGAGAGATGCACCAGTCGCGTAAATTTTCATGCCATGATTGATATGAATGTGCGTAACGGTCAGGGGAAAAACTTAGTTCCCCATCGCCATTCTTTGGGCCACTTGCACGAGGTGGAGGTGTGCCATCGTACTGGTTTTTTGAAAGAGCTCGAAGTGCTTCATTGCATAAGCGGTCATCAGTAACTCGAACATACCACTGGTCGCTCAAATATGGTTCTATTGGAACATGGCTTCGGTAACTATGGCCAACGCTGTGTGAATAATCTTTTATTCCCTCAAGCAAGTTATTATTTTTAAACCACTCAATGATTGCTTTTCGCGCATCTTCTCTAGTCATTCCAATAAATTGTTCTGACTCAGGACTAGCATCGTCCCAACCGTACATGTTGCTAATGGAGCCGTTCGAAGCCATAATATTTATGACAGGAAGTTCATGGCGCAATCCAATATCCCAGTCATTTGGATCATGTGCTGGAGTGACTTTTAAGAAACCTGTGGCGTATTCTGCCTTTGGATCGTCTGCACCTGGCATGACGACGTATTCATCTTCAACTATCGGAATTAATCGTTCAACAATAGGGAGCCGGATTGATTTGCCGCGTAGCGTTTGTGCTCGAGGGTCGCTTGGATTTATAGCAACTGCTGTATCGCCGAGCATAGTTTCAGGTCGAGTCGTCGCAACCGTGATGGTTCCGCTGCCATCTTCAAGTGGGTATTGAAGGTAGTACATATGCCCCGGTATTTCCTTCATCTCAACTTCATCATCAGCTAAAGCGGTAAGTGTTACAGGGTCCCAATTCACCAACCTTTTTCCGCGATATATTAAGTCATCACTAAATAACTTGAAAAAAGCTTCTCGTACGGCAGATGCACAAATGTCATCCATTGTAAAACGAGTTCGATCCCAATCACATGATGCTCCTATGCTACGGAGCTGGCTTAAAATTGTTGATTGGTATTCATCTTTCCAATCCTGAACTCTTGAAACAAACTCGTCGCGTTTAAAATCTGTTCTTTTTTTGCCTTCTTGTTGAAGAAGGCGTTTTTCGACAACAGATTGTGTCGCAATTCCTGCGTGGTCAGTTCCTGGCATCCACATGGTGTCATCGCCTAACATGCGATGCCACCGTACCAGTACGTCTTGAAGGGTATTATTTAATGCATGGCCCAAGTGAAGTGGAGCGGTTACATTAGGTGGAGGAATAAGAATGGAGAAGGGCGTTCCATTCGTTTTATCGCTGCTCGCTGTAGCATGGCCAATATTTGCTTTTGTCCAACATGAAAGAATCTCTGACTCAACTTCAGAAGGAGCGTATGATTTAGGAATGGAATCTGTCGAAAAAGCCTTATCAGTCATGATTAGCATGATAACCGCCATGGTCCTCGCTGCGACTCTTGTTGGGTGCCAGAATGCAGAATCTCCTCAGGCGGCTCCAGTTTCTCCGAATGAACGAGAGGCGGCTATTCAAAGTGTAAATGAATATCTCAATACTGGAAGAGTTAAGGAGGCCCTCGCAATTACGTACGCTTTAGTCCAAAAGGACTCTCTGTCAAGCGAGGCGCAGGAAACCCATGCGCTAGCACTTCTTGCAGAAAGTGATCGTCTTGAGATGCTGGGCAAAGATGGTGACAAGAAAAAATTCGAAGCCCTTGGGGCTTATGAATCAGCATGCAAATTAAGTGTTTCTCCCGGTCTATTGTTTTTGTCAACTGCTCAAATAGCCCATATGTTGGGTGAAAATGATACTGCAAAAATCTATTACAAAAAGGCGATTCTTGCAGTGCCTAATGATGCAAGGGCTTCATTTTTCTTGGGTCAAATAGAATTACTTGATTCCAATTGGGATGAAGCAAAACATTGGCTAGAAGAAAGTTTACGTCTGAATCCAAATGAGCCACCAGCCCTACTTTCCCTTGCACTTGCTGAAGCTCAACTCGGCCATACGTCAGTAGCCATACCTCTTGCTTCAAAGGGCTGTCAGTTAAATCCAAACGACATTCAATTGCGAATAATTCAGGCAAGAGTTCTAAGGATTTGTGGACAAGTCCAGCAGGCTCTTGAGCGATTGCTCGTATTGCCAGAAGAAGCTCAAAATCAAGGTATCTGCGCAAATGAAATATCAATTTGTCTCAAATTGCTAGAGAAGGGCAATAGTAACAATGAGTGATTCACGAATCCTACTACTCATTTTGGCTATTTTTTTAATATTTTTGGCAGTTATTGGAGTGGGAACCATTTTTCTAGTCGCAAAGAGGTGTTCCCGTAAAAACTCCTCTGAATTACCAATAAGAGAGAATTTCGATTCCATTGACCCTTGGATAGAGGCCGGAAGGCGTGCTAAATGTGAATTTGATGAACTTGGATAATACTTTGACGTACCATTCAACAATGTTGCCATGCGACCTCAAGAACACATCGAAAAGAGCCGATTTCAGTAAAAGCCTCATCGCTTGCTTACAAAAGGACTCTTTTTAGAATGAATATTCCACGGTTACGTTTTTCACCAGCTATTGGTCTCGCAGCCATTCTCTTTTGTTCAATCACTGCGGAAGCTCAAACAAGTAGTGCCGCTGAATGGTCAACGCGAATTTGGAGTTCAGCTTCTGATGGCAACTGGGAGGCTGTCGATGTCCTGCTTAGTGATGTTCCTGAAGGGGACGATGTGAACCTTGTTGCATTTCGTAATCAGCTTGAAGCATACAGAAATCATATAGATCACTCGACAGCAGAAACGTTACGGGCTCGTGAACTCGCGCTTGAAGAAATGAAAATGGCAGTCGTAGAAAACAACATCATCCAGGCGATGAAGTCCGCGGTTGAAGCACAAACTTTAAGTAAAAACTTTGATGACGTTATGTATATGGACGACGTGCAGTCAGTCTTGTCTAAAGCGCAAGAGGAGATAGCAAGGGAAACTGAAGACGGAAATATTCTAACTGCACAAACTTTACTCTATTCTCTTCGGACTTTTTACGAAGGAACTTCGCGTCGCGATTTATATGACTTATGGAGTGATGAGCTTGAAGACGTTGCACTTCAAGTTTCTCTTTTGCGCCAATATGCGCCTGAGCATCTTCATTCACTATTTACTTCGCGTGCAGAAACTCTTGGCGATGAACCGCCTGAAGCGTTCAATGAACAAGCGCGAGATAATTGGATTCAACGAGTTGATGACATTAACACAGATATGGTCGTGCGATCCTTAGACGTTGCTACTAATGAACATATCCACAATATTGACTGGAGGGAGTTGATACTTGGCGGGTTAACCGCAGTTCAAACGCTTGGAAATGTTGAGGTGATAGCAGAAACATTTGTGAGTGTTCAAGAAGATGGCGTTCGAGATGCGTGGAATGCTGCGTTAGATGAAGAATTTGATGCGTTGCAATCTTATTTAGAACATATTCCTGGGAAACGAGTCCTTGTCCAGATACTAAGAAGAATACTTCAAGCAAATGAAACAACTCTGAAGCTTCCAGAAGGGGTCATACTTCGTGAATTCGGCGACGGCGCAATGAGTAAGCTTGATAAATATTCTGGCATTATTTGGCCAGATGAGTCTCGGCGTTTTGCTCAGCAGACAAATGGTCGCTTTGTTGGTGTTGGTATAAACATACAAGAAAACAACAAAGGTGAAATTAAAATTGCAAGTCCAATTGAAGGTTCGCCTGCGTATAACGCTGGTGTTCTTCCTGATGATGTCATCGTTGCAGTTAATGGGAAATCTGCAAGTGGATGGACGCTCAATGATGCTGTCGATCGAATCACAGGGCCAAAAGGGACTCCTGTTACGCTTACTATTCGTAGGCCTACTGAAGAAGAACAGCTGGATATTACGATTACCCGAGATTCAATCAAACTTCATTCTGTTCAGGGGTGGTGGAAAGAAAATTTAAATGAAGATGGTCAACCAAATTGGAATTGGTATATCGATGAAACAAATAAAATTGGTTACATTAAGCTGACTGGTTTCTCAGACGAATCATATTCTGACATTCTTTCTGCTGTTCGCGAAATGCAGACATTGGGTCAGCCAAATGGTCTAATTTTAGATTTGCGATTTAATCCAGGTGGCTTGCTCCCTTCGGCACGTCGTATCGCGAACTTATTTGTTAGTTCTGGCACTATTGTTAGTGGTGAGAAGGCTAACGGAGAAGAAATCTTCAGGATGCGAGCGCTTCCTAATCGAGCCTATCTTTCAGATTGGCCTGTACTTATCCTTATAAACCAAGGTTCTGCGAGTGCTAGTGAAATTGTTTCCGGCTGTGTGCAAGCCCATGATGCGGGCATAATTGTAGGTAAGCAAAGTTGGGGTAAAGGGTCTGTTCAAACGGTGCATCAAGTTGCTCGTGACGCAAACGTAAAGCTTACAACTCAGTTCTATAGGCTTCCATCGCCAGACGGAGGGCTTACGCCGGGTAGGCTTGTCCATAAACATCGCGGATCTACTGACTGGGGTGTTATTCCGGATATTGAAGTAGCTATGTCCCCGACGCAAATTACAGAATCTATGAAATTGAGAAAAGAGGCAGATATGATTTCAAAAGATTCCACAGTTGAGCGTCCAGACATTAATCGTCTAATCACTGATGGACTTGATCCGCAATTAGAGACCGCGTTGCTCATCCTGAGAGCAAATGCGCTTTCGCGTATGACCTCTGATCATAGACAGGCAAGTCTCGACTAAAGTAATGAAGTCGGATATCATCGGGGGATGATCATTTCAACACTTGCACTTTCTGCGATGATTCTTGCACCATCGCCTCATCATAGGTTCGGTCTCACAGAAGCAATGCCTCGCATAGATGGCACAGTGCGAATAGCGACCTACAACATGCTCAATTTTTTTGATGAAGATGCGAGTAACCACATTCCTAAGTTAGATGCCCGTGATGGTAATACATCTTGGGAACTTTCTGACATTACGAATGAGAAGGGTATTCAGTATCCGCACACTTCTAAGGAGCGTCGCCTTGAACTCGCACGTGTAATCAAGGAAATTGATGCAGACATTTTGCTTTTGCAAGAAATTGAATCAAAAGAGACCCTCGAAGAGTTCAATAAAAATGAGCTCGCAGCCTTGGATTGCGAATACAAGTATGTTGCTTCAGAAGATGTGGGTTATTACAGGGGCGTTGAGCAATCTATTTTAAGTCGATATCCAATTAGTGATGTGAAAATTTGGCCTGATGCAAACTTGTCTAAAATCGAAAGAATAGGTCCGGGTTGGTCACCCATTCCAGCAACTGAAACAGATATAAAATTTCAACGTAGTCCGCTGAAGGCCAAGGTAACAATTGCAGCTAATCAGCAAGTAGATAGTACATTAAGCCTAAAAGAAGATTATGAAATAGAATTTTTTGTCGTGCATCATAAGGCTGGCGGAGCAAGAACGGCTTGGCACCGCGAACTTGAAGCTTTGCAAATTATGAATTATGTTCGAGAGATTGAGCGAAAGAATCCACTTGCAAATATTATTGTCGCAGGTGATTTTAATGCTCAATCCAACTATAAATCCGCAAGGGTCTATCTAGAGTCAGATTTGCATGATGCTATGAAGCATCGTGCAACTAGTCGTGATTACGATATTGATCATCCTCTTTGGCAGACGCATTCATCAAGTCGTGCAATTGATCTATTTTTGTTTAATGGGAATGCGTACGATGAATTTATTTTTGGCAGTGCATTTGTTTTAGGAACATCTGCGGAAGATTATGATT
>CAJWSE010000056.1 GCA_913046275.1 uncultured Phycisphaerae bacterium
TGTTGTTTGGTTTGTAAAATTACCAAAACCGCCTGTGAGTAAACATTTAGATATAAGAATTGTAGTAATCATCATGAGCAAGTACCCCAGTTTCCAACAATATAAAGAATTTCATTAACATTTACTAGCCCATCATTATTGATGTCCGCTGCACATCCCGTGCATTCGCCCCATGAGTCAATAATAGCAAGTAAATCTCCTACTCCGAGTGTACTGTCATTATCAATATCGCCTATGCATCCTTGGCATTCATCAAGAAAACCATTGTTGTCTTCGTCTTCTCCCCCAAGCAAAATTTCAAGTAAGTCAATCGTGCCGTTACTATTACAATCAGTCAGTTTGTCATCAAACGCAATTAGGAAGCTATCAAAGTCATTAAGGTCAATATCGCCATCTTGATCTATATCATGGATAGCACAAGGTGCGTCAGGAGTTACTAATTCACCAAAACATCCTCTGAAGCCAATGGTGTCAATGTATCCGTGGAAGTCATTGAGTTCTACATCTCCATCATCGTCACTATCAAACTCTACTTGGCCAAGTGAGCTCAAAAATTGCAGAAGTTGGTCCTTCGAATTTTCGGCAAGTTCTTCAAATGCTTTTGCAGAAGCAGTCGCCTGTGATCCAAATGCTCCATGCTCTTCAATTGCAAGTGTTACTCTGGATTCAAATGTGCCATCTGAAAAACGGCCGTCGTGCCAAAGTGGATTTCGATATGCGATTCCCCAAAGCGGTGGGGTTTTAATTTGGCGTGCACTTGCTGCGCCTTGCTCTATTCCATCGCTTGCAATACCCATATCGTGAAGCAAAAAATCAGAGTATGGTTTAATTACGATATTTCGGAGAGGTTCTTCGATTTTAGAATCATTTGAAGTGATGAATGAGGGTGTATGGCACACGGCGCAGCCAATGTTATTAAAAACTATTTCGCCTTGTAAACCTGATTTTGGAGTTTGAGGCGGTGGAGCAAGAAGCCGCTGAAAATCAGTTACACGGTCAATGAACTCGTATCCATATTCATCAGGGCTATCTTCTGGATCTGCTACGGTGTCGAATTTTGCAAGAAGTTCAGCGTCACCATTTGGCGCATTATCAAACATGATAAAGCGATTGCTTAATCCCATTTCATTTTGTGCAGCGTCGGCAGAAAAAGTTAGTACTGATGCAACTTGTGCTTTCCAACCAAACCGGCCCACATGTACCCCATCAGTGTCATCTTCTAAATTTGAGACCATGTGCGCTTGCCCACGTTGAGCCTCTGGTTGCATATCTCGATTGGTGAGTAGATCTTCATCTCTAATCGATTCAACTAGTCCATATGCGAGTGTCCCGTTGGTTACTCGGAGCGAAATGACATTTGCTTCTGGTGGGATGATTTCCGTACAATTTTCGTTAATAGATTCTGCTTGCATGAGTGACCCCCCAAGTGCAGTCAGTGGATTGAAGCCACCTTTTTTACCGACCTGTCCAAAGAGGGTAACCGTTTGCGATCCTGGGCCTCCGACAGGATTATTATGGCAATTTCCGCAACTGGTCTTATTAAATATTGGACCAAGCCCGTCTTCAACGGTTAATTCTTGGTTGAATGCGATTTTACCGATATCGAATCTCTCGATAAGCTCTTCAGAGAGATTTGGGAGTTTGTCGCCAGGTCTTGGTTGTATAGGGGAGCTTTGAGCGTTGGCATGGCAAAGCTCAAATGATAATAGAACAACAGCGATATGTGCAGCAGAGGTTTTTTTCACTATTCGCTCTCCTTGATCTATTCATAGATACGGTACAGTAGGCACAAGGTTGCATACAATGTACACGAAGACACAGAAAACAAGAAGTATAAAATTAACGTTTTTGATACTTCTAGGCTTATTTCTAGGGTGTCAAGAAGATCAAGCAAAAACACCAACTCTTGCCAAAGAACTTTCTCCTCACTATGAATTGATTCAAAAAGGTCAATTTGGTGCAGCCCGAGTTAGGATTCGTCAATTGTTAGATCAAAACCCAGACACATCAGGTGCGCTATTTCTTATGGGCTTGAGCTATCAAAAAGAGAAGCAATATGCGAAAGCGGTAGATTGGTTTACAAAAAGCACTAAGGCCACATCTGCTTATACCCCAGCGTGGCATTTTTTAGGTTGGTCCCATTTTTATCTCGGTCAAGTGCCGCAATCAAAGCAAGCTTTCCTGCGTTTCCTTGATTTAGAAGCGGGCGAACCAGATACACTTTTTGGTTTAGGTCTAGTTGCTCTTGAAGAGGCGAAATTTAGAGATGCAGAAATGTATTTTAATTCTGCGATTGAATCAGCTCAGGCGACAAATGAGATTCAAGCAAAAGCAAAAGCACGACTGGCGGATGTGTATGTAGAACGTGATGACTGGTTGGATGCAGAGCGTCTCTATCAAATGGCATTGATGCAAAACCCTGACATGTACGAGGCGTGGTATCGACTTGCGCAAGTGCACAGGAGGTTAGGCAATATTGCCGGTGCTATTAAGGCTGATGAACAATATAAGCTTGCAAGAAATCGTGTGAGACCTGATTTGCAAGGTACGGAGTTTCCAGAATGAGACGATTCCTTATTCTTTTTTGCATCACAGCATGTTCAACACAAGAAGAGCCTGGTAATAGGATTTCATTCACAGAAGTGGATGCGGAAATTGATTCCGCACACTCTGAAAAATCAGATTCAGAGTCAATCTTAGAAGTCAATGGCTCCGGGATGGGCTTATTTGATTTTGATAAAGATGGGGATTTTGATCTATTTGTAGCAAATGCCAATGCGCCATGCCGTTTATATGAAAACATAAGTCAAGATACGATTAAATTTCGAGAGGTGACGGAAAAAATCAAGTGTCAGCAACTTGTAGGAGCTACTGGTGTTGCTATTGGCGATGCCAATGGTGACGACTACGATGATATTTACATAACAAGCCATGGCCAAAACCGTTTGCTTTTAAATATGCAGGGTGATTGGTTTGAAGATGTGACCAAGCGAGCAAACGTTGGCGATGAGCGGTGGGGCACCAGTGCTCGATTTGGCGATTTAGATGGAGATGGCGACAATGACTTGTATGTTTGTAATTATTTGGATTTTGATCAAAGTAACTTGCCTGCAAAGGCAAGTTACAAGGGAGAAGATGTATTTGGTGGCCCGCATGGTTTGCCGCCGCAATATGATGTGGTATATGAAAACATTGGTGATGGCATTTTTAAAGATGTCACGGAAGTATGGGGCTTTCAAAATAAACCATCATTTGCATTGAATGCCAGCATTATTGACTTCAACAACGATGGTCATTTGGATGTTTTTGTGGGCAATGATTCAATGGCAAATTATTTATTTTTAAATGATGGTAATCAGCCGCCTTATTTTGTCAATACTGGTGTTGCTTCTGGTGTTGCGGCAAATGGTGATGGATCAATGCAGGCGACCATGGGTATTGGGATTTCTGATGTAAGTGGTAATGGGCGAGCGGATGTGTTTACTACTAATTTTTCAAGCGATACAAATACATTGCACCTTAACCAGGTTACAGGTTTCTTTGATGATCGGACGAAGCGCTATGGTCTTGGGCTGCCGAGTCGAACATATTTAGGATGGACTTGTGGTTTTCATGATTTTGATTTGGATGGCGATGATGATCTTTATATAGTCAATGGACACGTCTACCCTAATGCGACAATGTCTACAATGGATAGTGCGCACAAGCAGGCCCCTTTGTTATTCGAAAGAGAAGGCGAAAGATTTGCTCAAATTAAACAACTCGGTGAGTACGAAGATAGGGCTGCTGTTTTTGGTGATTTAGATAATGATGGCGATATAGATATTATTGTTGCGCAAAGGAGCGGTGTCATAAGAATCTTGCGAAATAATGCGGACCCGCCGTCTGTTCAACGCCATATAGTGGAAGCACCGCTTGGTGCTCGAATTGTTATTAAATTTACAGATGGGACTTCCGTTACAAAATGGTTTACAGATGGAAGTGGTTTTCAGTCTTCCTCAGAGCCATTGCCAATCATTTTGCCAGCGAATGCCGAATTGGATGCATTGACTGTTTATTAGTCAGTTTTTCGAAGCAGTTTATTGGTTGGTTATGTGCATCCAATTTGCATGTTTTAAGATAGCACTTTAGCTTTGTTGTATTTTTTTCCTAGTATTTCTTTTGCATTTGCACCCATGTGATCTTCTAAAATAGCAGAGTACACTTCTCTAAAATCAGTGTTGTAAATTAAATCGCCTTGGTCAAGTTTTGTTAAGGAAGGGTGGGTGCCAAGCAAGCCATTTTCTACATTGTCGCCAATTAAAAACATTGGAGCAGCAGTTCCGTGATCAGTTCCTGATGAACCATTTTGCGCAACTCGTCGCCCAAACTCACTAAATACCATTGTTAGTACTTTTTTAGTATTGCCTTGTTTTCCTAAATCCTTTTGAAATGCCAGAAGTGCATCGCCGACTTGCTGCATAAGGTTTGCGTGGCTGTTGATTTGGTTTGCGTGCGTATCAAAACCGCCGAGGCTCGCGTAATACACTCGTGTTGGTAAATCAGCGCGTATCATTGAGCCAATAAGTTGAAGTTGCTGCGCCAATTTTCCATTTGGGTAATTAATCAGCGGCGATTTTGAGACAGCATTTCGTATTCGATCAGAAGATACTTGCGCATCTAATGCTGTTCGTACAAGGAAACTTAATTGTGAATCCTTGGATTTAACTTCTTGAGAATTTGCTCGATTGATTTCATCATATGGATCAACAAGTTCATCGCTTACATTTTCTCCTGCCCAACGAAAGAGTTCTTCAGTTTCAAAGTTCACTGCTTTTTGCATTTTTCCATGGAGCGCTAGGGGGGCTTTGTTTCCAATTGCAATTGATCCTTGTGGGCTTGGTTGGCCAGCGCATGTATTGTCAAAGTAGCGTCCTAGCCATCCATATCCTTGTGCATGGTGATTGCCTGTATGCCAGATGTCAGTCGAAGTAAAGTGAGAACGATTAGGATTCGGATAGCCGACCCCTTGCACAATTGCAGCCTGTCCCTCATCAAGCAAATCACGTAGGCCAGTTAACTTAGGATGCAGGCCAAAGCCGTCTGCGCCAGGAATCTCAAGGGCGCTATTATTTCCCTTTCCTGGCGCTTGGATCGCTATTTGCGGCCTGTTTGTGTAGTACTCACGAGCGCCATATGGAATGATGGTATTTAAGCCGTCATTACCCCCGGCAAGTTGGATTACAACCAATGTGTGGTCTTCGGGAATGCCTGCTTGTGAAGAAACTAGCGAACCTACTGGAAGCATGATGCCTTCAGCTGAGCGTTGCATAAAGAGTGGGACTGTCGAAGCCATTGATAGAAACGCCATACCTTGTTGCATGAATAGTCGTCGACTATACGCATCAGAAGAGCCAGTACTTATTTGTTCGTGATGGTGGTGATGGTCATGTGTCATCGTTCGTTCCTTAGCTCAATTGGTATTCTGGCATCGCAGTAATAAGTGTAAGTAATTCCGTTATTGATTCGTTATTTATTTTGTTGTGCTGCGTTGTCATAAAAACTTGAAGTGATTCAACGCGTTCCTTATTTGGTTTATCTTGATTTAAAAGTGTGCTTAAAAGATATGTTATGGTCGCTTTAGAATCATTGTCTTGTTCTCTGATGAGCGACATGGCATCGAATTTCGCACCATCCGACTCCCATGCTGGTTCGTCTGGTCGCTGACCAGTCAACATGTAAAGTAATGTGTTTTGCCTCATGAAGAGTGTTGAAGTGTTAATCCATGATCGACCACCATCCCAACCTTTTACTGAGGGAGGTGCGAACAAGCGTTGCCCCATAACATCAGAGGAAATCGCCAGCGTGCGAATCATTTTTTTGCGTTGCGGCGGATTAAGAGTTCTTGCTGCTTGGACAATTAATTGCACTGGACTTTTTATGATTGCATTCATGTTTGCCTTATCGTAAAAATGCTCCGACAAAAATATTGTTTCAATGACTGGCTTGAGCTCCCAATCCTTTCGTTTAAATAGATTAGAGATTGATAATACAAACTTCTTCGAATCGTTCGTTTCGCCATTTGGCAAATCATTCACAAAAAAACGATAGAGTTTTTCGATGATAAAGGTTGAAGCACTTGGGCGAGTAAAGATTAGATCAACAAAATCATTGCCATCATAATTTCCTGACCTGCCAAAGAGTTTCTTTTTTCCAGTATCGTGGCTACGGATTTTAAAAGCAAAGTCATCATCGGCGTAGCTGTAACCTGTCAGACAACGTGCACCTTCTTTAATATCGTCTTCGTCATATCCTTGACCTTCACCAAGCGTGAACAATTCCATAAGTTCGCGCGCAAGGTTCTCATTGGGTGCGCCTTTCTTGTTTTGGTGATTGTTTAAATATTGAATCATTGCAGGGTCACGAATGATGCCCTTTACTAACTGCTCTTTGAAATTGCCTAACGCGTTATTTCGCAAAAACATATTTTGCAAATACATGTGATAACTATTCTCGATTGTTCGGTATCCCGTTGCGAAGTGACCATGCCAAAAGAGTGTGAGTTTTTCTTCGAGCGGCCTTGGCGTGGTAATCATTCTTTGAAGCCACCATCGTTCCATTTCAGAAATTTGTTTTCTATCATCTCGTTGTCTTTGCTGGCGTTCTTTTCGATATCTGTCAACGATTTCTTCGTTGCCATTTTCTCGAGCTTTTCGGAGTACATCACGTTCGGCCGGAGTCGCTGGTCGCGCCTTGGCCAGCGCGTCCTGATAACTGCACTCCACCTCTGCGATAGCGGCGGTGGACAGCAGTTTCTGCACCACCGCGTCCTCCAGCACACGTGACTCGATACCCGCAAGCTGCTCATTCTCTGAGTAGTACCAATTGATCACTTCCTCAGGATCCTGGTAGGTCGAAGCGATATCCTCGATCGTCCCACGCACCTTAGCGGGCTCCGCTGTTAACTCAAATTGACTGATCATTTCTGCCACAACCAGTCCCAGCTTGACGCGACGCTCGGCCTGATCAGCGAACATCTCGTCAGGCAGTATAGAAGCTAAGTCCATGTC
>CAJWSE010000057.1 GCA_913046275.1 uncultured Phycisphaerae bacterium
TTTGCTTTTGTCTGATTCCCCAAGTCTTGCCCGTTTCAGTCTGCATGGCATGACTGGCTTTGATAATCTTTGGCCAATCGGCACCCGCCTCGATATGCAAAAAACCCTTGAGATCGCAAAGCAAATTCAACAATGCTTATTGCCAAGTGAGACGCCACTTTTCACTGGTTGGGAAATAGCTGGAAAATGCATGTATTGTGATGCCACAGGTGGTGATTACTATGACTTTATTTCTTCGCCAGATGATGAAAACTATTTGCGGCTTGCACTTGGCGATGTCACAGGGCATGGCATCGCTTCTGCCCTAATGATGGCAACCGCTCGATCATTACTTCGTGGTGGTGCGAAATGCGGCAATAACTCAGCAGAGCTTTTAAATGATGTAAATAATTCTCTTGTGCAGGATACGCCCCTTGGATGGTTCATGACTTTTTATAGCATGGAATTAAGAGCAGATTCGAACAACGTCTATTGGGTTTCTGCGGGGCACGACCCAGCTGTTGTAGTGGATATTGAAGGCAATATCAATGAGTTAGAAGGCGACGACATTCCGCTTGGAGTGACTTCAGGATGGTCATTTGTACTTAAGGGGCCAGCAATAATTCCATCCGGATCAGTTATTGTTTTGGGTACTGATGGAATTTGGGAAGCTCGTAATGATTTGGGTGAGATGTTTGATAAACATCGTTTTTATGATGTGATTAAGCAAAATCGTATGAAGAGTGTTTCAGATATTTGCGATGCAATTGGAGAAGCGGTACTTCAATTTTGTGGGGGAGCTCCTCGAACGGATGACATTACGATGATAGTCGCAAGAAAAAAATAAAAAAGGCGCTCTAGGGAGAGCGCCTTTGACTATTTCCTTTGGTTTCGTTTAACCTGCCTCTGCACGTGGATGCGCCTGATCATAGGATTCCCGCATCCTTTTCGTTGTTAGATGAGTATATACCTGGGTGGTAGAAAGTGATTGATGCCCAAGCAATTCTTGAACGCTGCGTAAATCAGCACCATTGTCAAGTAAGTGCGTGGCAAAACTATGGCGAAGTGTATGCGGGCTAATAGATGGATCAAGGCCAACCTGTTCGAGATATTTACTGACCTTGCGTCTTACAGATCGAGTTGAGAGTCGTGTACTGTGTTTGTTGATAAACAGTGGCGAGTCGTTATCGTTGGATATCTGATTTTGTTGTAGCACTTCAAGATAGTGCCCTACAGACGCCATTGCGTGTGTGCCTAATGGAACGATGCGTTCTTTTCGTCCCTTACCTCGGATAACAATGGCTTGGCCAGTTTCATCTATATCACCAAAGTTAATACCAACGAGTTCGCTCACTCGAATACCGGTGGAATAAAGTGTTTCTAGTATCGCCCGGTCTCGAGCACCAAGCAAAGTTTTGTCATTAGGAGCAGAAAGGAGTTTCTCTACTTGCTCTACATCGATAGCTTTGGGTAATCTTTTCTTTTGCCGTGGTGTTCGTATTAGAGTCATTGGATTAGAATCAATGCAATTGTTGCGCTCTAGCCAACGGTAGAAACTGCGCAGTGTGGCAATTTTACGAGCCATAGTTGCTGGAGAATAATTCGATTCTGCAAGGTAAGCCAAGAAGCTACGCAGGTATTCAGTGTCAGCGCTTACGATATGTTCACTAATCGTTTCAGGGCCAACGTGACCAGCAACTTCCTTTTCACCTTGCAAGTACCGTTGCCAAGCGGCGCTCTCAGAGGGTACATCAAGCGTTAGATTTTGTTCTTCAGTAATCCAAACAAGGTACTGCCTTAAATCTACTCCATAACACCTACCGGTGTATTCACTAAAAGCCCGTTCTTCCAAAAGGTATGAAAGAAATGCTGTAACGATTGGGACGTGTTGTTCAATGTTTTTGTTCATAAGATTTCCAGTTTGCGTTAAGCCGCTTTTGAAGATATTTTTGACATTTCGTGGCAGATAATCGCTGCATCAAACCAGTCAAAATTAGTGTCAGAAGTTTTTGCGATTGCAGTAATTGCTTCAACTGCCTCGAGCTCTTGCCCAGGCTTCCATTGGAATCGCCAGCGTTCATTGCCTTTCATAAGGATCACGCTTAGGGTGTTTTTGTCCTGAAATTTTTCTGAGGTATTTGAAATAGTCACGTTTTGCTTCATCCTTCTCGTAGCATTAGAAGTATTTGTTTTTTGACTACTTAATATTCGTCTTTTGGATTGAATTTTGTTTGATCTATCCATAGTTACATTTCATACGGCAAAGCCGTTTTACAAGGTTCGCTCAACTCTACATCCAGTGAGTTGACCGACATTCGGTTGGTGAGGTTACTTGAGGTTCCACCTGAAGCAATTCTCTTATCGGACGAATTAGAGCCATCTCTTGAACTCGCTTTACAACTCTGGGATAATTCAACGATCTGGCTTTTCTTTCAAGAATTGCACCCGATAACATAAGAAAAAGAGCCCCTAACCTCACAGGGTTGTCGTGTTTTCTGTAAAATGCGCGATTCTGATCGCGTAGCTCAGTTGGTAGAGCACCTGACTTTTAATCAGGCGGTCTTGGGTTCGAGCCCCAACGCGGTCATTCATGCACGGAGGTTCGATGCTTGTTATTCATGCCAACTGGACGGCTGGCCAATTACACTTATGGGCTGAGTCCCTTGAAGTATTTAGTTTAAATAATGGAAGGCAAGCAGAAGCGGCCTCTCCGAGGCAAGCAGATGATTCGGCTGTTGCTGTTACGAATCAAAGAACTGCCATACACCCTTACGCTGTTACATCAGAGGCTCTTGCGGAGTGCCTTCAAGAAGTAGGTGTGAATATTGGCCAAAGTGAATCAGCATCATTTTCTTTGAAACTTCCGCACAACTTGCTTGATCCCTTGCCAAGCGATCGCCTGGTAAGCATCATGGGCAACTATGAGCACGCCAGTGACCCATTGCTTGGCGAATTCGTAATCCCGAGCATTACAATTGATCCCGCGGAAGCATTGCAATTATTGAATACACTTTTTCGGCATACCTGCAATGAGAGATTTGAAGTGGGGCATTCAGTTTATTTTTGGGCCAGCGCAGCTCGGTTTTCAATCGATTTACTAGTTGATCAGCGAGTAATCCCTTCTCTTCTGCAAGTGGATCGGAAAAAGCTCACAGCAACATGGGCCCCGTGGTTACATGATGAAGAAATTGTTGAACGATTTGGTCTCTTATTAAAATCTATGCCACCTGTAGCGCGAGCTACGGCACAAGATGGCCGTGCTATTTTAGAATCAGCTATTGAAGATATGACAAACGGTATAATCCGTAATATTTTGATTGCGGATGATTTCGCGGATGCTATTGATGGATGGGATTGTTCAGAAGACGCTCATGTTTCTTGGCTTGCAGCGCTGTTAAATCAGAGAAATGATGTTTCTGGCAATCCTGATCGATTACTTGAAATTTTTACTGATGCAAGAAGATGGCTTGGGCGTTTATGTGATGTTGGCGATGATTTGTCTTGGCGACTTCTTCTTGAACTTCATGAACCAATTGAAAACCACGATGTTTGGACATTATCGTACGCGCTTCAGTCAGCAGAGGATTCTTCAAGGGAAGTAACGGCTGAAGAGGTATGGGGGTCTTCAGGTAGCGAAAGCGGTAGTGATGATCGGCTCCCGGAATTGTTCCTATCCGAACTTGACCGAGCCGCAGTGCTTTATCCCAAATTGGAATCTTCTCTCGAAGAGTCAATGCCATGCCAGATAGAGTTAAATACACGCGAGGCTCACCGATTCCTTGTGGAGTATCTGCCATTGCTTGAAGAATCAGGGTTCAGGACAACAGTCCCAATTTGGTGGGGTAGTGAACAATCAACATTAAGCGCAAGTTTGCATATTGATTCGCCTTCAATGGAGGCTGCACTCGCAGAACGCGCCGAAGGTGCCTACGGCACCGCATCAATTCTTGGATTAAATGCAATTGTTGAATGCCAGTGGCAGGTAGCTGTGGGTGGTCATTTGTTAACTCGTGACGAATTTGATCAATTGCTTAAACAGAAACAACCGTTAGTTCAAGTACAGGGAAAATGGGTGCATCTGCAACCGGGTGCAATTGAAGAAGCGAAGAGGTTATTTGTTGATGGTGAAACATCTTCAATGCCCTTGGTTGAAGCATTGCGAATTGCGCAGGGGGATGGCGATAACTCACACGTTCTCTCAATCGGTGGTTTGACGGCAACCGGATGGGTAAAAGAACTTTTAGAATCAACTTCCTCAGATGAGTCTCTTCCGGAAATTCAGCAACCATCTAAATTTGAAGGTCAACTCAGGCCATATCAGTTGACTGGTTTACGTTGGTTAGCGTTTTTGTCAAAATTTGGAATTGGATCGTGCCTTGCTGACGATATGGGACTTGGTAAAACAATTCAACTCATCGCGCTGTTGCAGCATGAACGCATCGATCCCGCCGGTTCTATGGGTCCAACACTTCTGGTTGTACCGACATCGGTTGTCGGCAACTGGGAGCGTGAACTTGATAAGTTTGCGCCTGAAATTCGAGTTCATGTGCACCATGGACCGGAGCGACCTTTAGGGGAAGATTTTAGAGCCATTGTCTCCGAAACAGATGTTGTAATTACTACCTATGGGCTTGTGCATCGAGATAGAGAGACTTTGCATTCGATTCCCTGGCACCGAGTGGCGTTAGATGAAGCGCAATACATTAAGAATCCTCCAACAAAACAGGCGCAATCGATACGGGCTTTAAATGCTTGGCATCGCGTTGCGCTTACTGGTACACCGGTAGAAAATAGACTCGTTGAGCTCTGGTCAATTATGGAATTTTTGAATCCTGGTTACCTTGGTCCAGCATCTACATTCAAGAAAACAATTGCTAGGCCAATTGAACAAAGACGAGATCCTAAACGGACAGAGCAGTTGCGTCGAATGATTCAACCATTTATCCTTAGGCGATTAAAGACTGATGCAACTGTCATTGATGATTTGCCAGATTGCGTGCAGACAAAAGAGTATGCAAATTTAACTAAAGAGCAGGCAGGAATCTATGAGCAAGTAGTTAATAAAATGATGAATGAAGTGGAGCAGTCAGAGGGAATACAACGTCGAGGCTTGGTTCTTTCCACATTGGTTAAGTTGAAACAGGTTTGCAATCATCCTGGACATTATTCGCAAGCAGGACATCGCGATGGAATTTCTATTCCTGAATCAAATATGCCAGGGCTTCAATCCGCAAGATCTGGCAAAGCATCGCGATTGATGACTCTACTGGAAGAGGTAATCGCAACGGGTGAAAAAGCATTAGTGTTCACGCAATTTAGAGAAATGGGTCGGTTGCTTTCAGCAATGATTCAGCATGATCTTGATTGTGAGACTTTGTTTCTTCATGGCGGCACTCCTCCCAAAAGACGACAGCAATTTATTGATCGTTTTCAATCAGATGAAGGAAATGTACCTGTCTTTATTCTTTCTTTAAAGGCCGGGGGGGTTGGTTTGAACCTGACTGCAGCGAACCATGTATTTCATTACGATCGCTGGTGGAATCCTGCAATTGAGAATCAAGCAACTGACCGTGCTTTTCGTATTGGACAGCAAAAAACAGTACAAGTTCATAAGTTCGTTTGTACCGGCACCCTGGAAGAACGGATTGATCAAATGATTGAGCAAAAAATGGAACTCGCGGAGAATATTGTTGGTTCTGGTGAAAACTGGATATCTAATTTATCCGCTGGTCAATTGAGGGAAATGCTTATCTTGCGTGAATCCGCAGTAGAAGGCGATGTATAAACAATGGCTAAACAAGGTAAACCAATCTTGAAACTAAAGACATCCACAGAAGATTTGCGTTTGCATACACCCTCTGCATGGGTGATTGACACAATTCAAAAACATTTTGCTATGGATCGGCTAGTTGCTGGTCAAACATACGCAATGGATGGGCAAATTCGCTCATGGAAGATGAAAACTGGTTTGATTAAATCTAGTGTGCAGTGCACAGAAGACAGGCCATTTCGAGTTGAAATAGATATACCAGTTTTATCTTCAGACCAGTGGACAAAAGTAGCGCAACGAATGGCAGGTGAAGCTCGAATTGCTGCTCGTTTGTCGGCAGGGAAAGTGCCTTCAAACCTTTCAACGATGTTGGAAGATTGTTCACTTTCAGCATTTGCAGACAAACTTGTAGTACGTTGCAGTTGCAATGATAAGAAATTATGCAAGCATGCAGCTGCGGCTTTATTTTTGACTGCTCAACGACTCCTGGCTACGCCTCTACTTTATTTTGAGTTACGTGGCACAAATAAGGATGAGCTGTTAATCAAATTGCGCCAAGCTCGGACGCTGGATGCAAAAGGTGAAGCTAGGGCACATGCAAGTGTTCGTGAAGATGAAATTCCTATTTTGCCACCACTCGAAGATTGTCTGGAAGATTTCTGGCGATCCCCTCATTCGACAAAACACGCTGACCAGGCTCCTATGCCTATGCATTTGCCACATGCGTTGCTCCGCCGTTTGGGAGTTTCACCAATGAATGGTAAATTCCCAATGGTTGGTTTGCTTGAAACAATTTATGATGATGTTGCGCGCGAGGCACGCGAACAGCGAAGAAATTCCTGAAAGAAAATTCACTTCAAGCACTTGTCCTTATGAATGCGCCAGTCATTTAGTTATTGGACGTAATATTTTTTTCAAATGTACAAAAGTCAAGTTTTTTTGCCGCCGATAGGTAATAACCCTCGCCTTAAGAGGGAGATGGAGCACTCCACTATGAATACTAGTAAACAATCATCTGAAAATGTTCGACCAATGCTCGAAGCAATGTCAAAATTAATTGATGCTGCACGTGCAAGGCGCACTGCGCCAAAACATTCTGCATTGTCCGGGTCGTCGGAGGGGACGACCCCGGCTTATGCTAATTTTAAAATTGGTAATACGTTTGCTGAAAATGGAAAGGCAAAGCAAGTTGGAAATTCTATGAATATAATTCAATATTATTTACGGGGCCAAGTTGAAGTTGAAAATGTAAATCTTTACTTTTTAAAATATAAAAAATCAATTCAAA
>CAJWSE010000058.1 GCA_913046275.1 uncultured Phycisphaerae bacterium
AGTTAAAAAGAGGATTTACAACAGGATAAAAAAGTTTTGCTAACATTCTTCTATCGTAAGTTTTTATATCACAATCATGAAGAGCAACAGATCTTGCAGTATCTCTTGCAATAGACATACCTATGCAGTACCAAACATTCCTCCCTTTACCAAGTTCACTTGGTGCTAAATCTTTTTTTTTAAGTTCTTTATCTAATTTTTTTAATTTAGGTCCATCATTCCATAAAATTGTAAATGGAGTTTTTAATTTTTTAAAAAATTTCCATGAATTTTTAGCTTGATTTTCATTAGCTTTATCCAAGCCTATTATAATGTGATTTAGATATTTAGTTTTACTTATTTCTTCAACAATTTTAGGAAGCGCAGTTCCCTCTAATTCTGAATAAAGAGAAGGTAAAATCAGTTCCATCTTTCTTTCTTTTGAAAATTTTAAAAGATCTTTTTCTATTTCGTTAGTCGATCTTGTTTTAAAATCATGTAAAGTCGATATAATTCCATTCTGGGAAAATTCACTCATATCAAATGTTATTCATTTTCTGAGATTTTTTCCATAGCCATTTTGATCACATCAGCCCAGCCTTCAGGTGATGGCTTATTTGTAGAAATTAAATTATCTATAAAAATTTGATCTAATCTAAATTGATCGTTAAATACTAAGCATGGATAATCACTAATTTTTAGCATATCTAAATCGTTATAATTGTCTCCAACAGCTATCGTTTTTATATTTTCGTTATTCTTTTTAAAAAATCTTATGAATATTTGCATAGCCTTTGCTTTGTTTACTTTATCTCCTAGACTGATAACACGACCTCCTTCTTGTGTGGTTAAACCTTTAGATTTTAGGATCTTTGATAATTCGTTTATTTCACTTTTGTTTCCATTAAAAATAAAAGGAACAGTATATTTTCTATCTAAAGCGTTCGTTAATTGATCCTCTGGTAATCCTAAAATTTTTAGTTGAGTTTCTTTATTCATTTTAGAAAGCCATTTACATTTAATCTTTAAATGTTCTGGAACCTCTCTTTCAAATATACTTATTAATTCATCTTTTTCTTTACTAAGAATTAATTCTTTTGGTAAATCTTTGTTAATTAAATTTAAGCCTTTTATTGCTGATCCATTTTCAGCAATATATGGTAAAGCTTCACCCAGTTTTTGATTGAAACTTAGTATTTCTTTATCAGTTTCGCCAATTCCAACCATAATGCCAGTTTTACTCACAAGGCCAGCAGATTGAATTTCCCGTAATACCTTCATTGATCGATTGTAAGTTGCCTGTGGGCGGACTGCGCCATGCATTCTTGGCACGGTTTCTAGATTGTGTGCGAGAATTTCTGGTTGTGCTTGAATAACAATATTAAGATCCTCTGAGCACCCTTGAAAATCTCCAATAAGAGCTTCAACAGATGTATTTGGGGCATGTTGGTGAACTGCCTGAATTGTTTCAGCCCAAATATGAGCTCCGCCATCTGGCAAATCATCCCTGTCAACGCATGTAATGACGATGTGTCGTAATCCCATCAAGGAAACAGATTTTCCGACGTTTTGAGGCTCGTCATAATCTGGCGGGCCTGGTTTTCCAGTTTTTACGTTGCAAAAACCACACGAGCGCGTACACGTATCGCCAAGAATCATAATGGTTGCTGTCCCTCGCGACCAGCAGTCCCCTATATTTGGACACGAAGCTTCTTGGCAAACAGTGTTGAGATTATGTTTTTCCATGTTTGCACGAATCGTTGTATATCCTTCTCCGCCAGGTAGTTGCGCGCGAATCCAATTAGGTTTTTTGCGCATCATCAAGGATTGCTGTCCCTCAGAATTATTGAGGACTTGAGTGCTCAAATCAAGAATTGAGGAGCTGCGTGTTTTACGTGCAGTATCTCCGCCTAGTGGCCTATCGTGTCGGTTTGGCTTTGATGAGGATGAGGATGAAGTGTAGTTTGTCACAGATTGCATATTCTACCAAGCAAAGAGCGTTGAGCACTCAACTTAGAAGTGCACATTGGTCGATAAAGTCCGATACCATCCCGCATAATGATTGTGCGGGGGCTGTTAGTTAGTATATAAAATTCCGATGGAATGGAATGATTTAAGACTGGATGATGATGGATTTACAATGTAGCGCAACACGTGGATTAGTGAAGGGGCTTTCGCTTATTGCGGTTGCAGTTCTGGCGGGTTGTAATGCAAATGGTTGGATGGGTGATCCCACCGTGGGTGGATATTATAAGCCCACACCAACCTCCATCCCTATCCTCGACAGGATTGACATCATCGAAGAACCCACGCGGCTGCCTCAAATGACAGAAGTTGCACCGGCTGATTTGATGCCATCAGATTTGGAATACCGCATTGAGCCAGGTGATGTGATGGATGTTACAGTTTATGGCTTGTACGCTCAGGGTCAGCGACATGCGGTCCAACGAAGGGTAGATCAAGGTGGTTATTTTCGTGTGCCTGAACTTGGCGCAGTACGTGTTGCAGGGCTAACTGAGCAAGGAGCTCAAGAAGCGATTACTAACGCGCTTTCAAAAGTATTAACACATCCAAGTGTTGAAGTAAGCTTACTTGACCAGACGGGCTTTACCTATACAGTGTACGGAGGATTAGCACGTTGGGGTGTGTTTAAACTTACAGACCCAAATCAACGGTTGGTGGATGTTCTTGCGCTTGCCGGTGGTGTTCCACAATCAACTAAAAAAATATACGTTATCCGTCAACTTCCAGTTAGTGATTCTGCGCTACCAGCATGGAGTAGCCAATCGTCAAATGAACCGTCTCCTGCATCCAGCTACATGGATGCTGCACCAGCTACGAAAGACCCCACGGCTACTCTAGATATTGAAGATCTTATTAAGCAGCTCGATGATGGAAGCAATTCCATGGAGGAATCGCCTGTGCCAGATGCGCCATTGCCCGCAGATGATGGCCATATCGAATCACTAATTAATAATCTAGATATTGGTGACAACAAAAATTTAACTACTAGTGAGCCATCTGTTTCACCTGGAGTTCTACAGACAACACCTCAGGTGCCAATTGATATTGATGACCTGCTTCCTCAGCGCAATGTCGCAAGGCAGCCTGTCGACGTCGACGAGATTTCTTCAGTTAGTTCTTTGGGAGCTCAAACATCCGATGCTGCATATGTTTACGTTCCTGAAAGTGACTCGTGGATTGCAGTGAGCACAGGCCCTAAAATGCGCGCGCAATCAGAATCTATGAGTAGTGGTCGGAGTGCGACAGAAGGCCCAAAAATTCTTGAACGCATTATTGCGGTTCCTTGGGACAAGTTACGAAAAGGTGACAGTTCGTACAACATAGTGATTCGTCCTGAAGACCGAATTTATGTTGAACCTCCAGTTCTTGGTAACCTCTATGTTCGAGGCGAAATCAGTCGACCAGGTGTTTATAATATGCCTAACACTGGTGAAAAAATATCACTCACACAATTCATCATTTCAGCTGGTGATTTGGGGCCACTTGCGGTTCCAGAGCGTGTCAGTATCACACGGCGAATTGGCGAAAATATTCAGGCAACTGTGACGTTAAATTACGCTGCAATCTTGCAACAAACTGAGCCAGATATTTTTCTGAAACCAAACGATATCGTTAATATTGGCACCAACTGGGGCGCCACCCCAATGGCTATTATTCGTAATGGATTCCGCGCAACGTATGGATTTGGTTTTTTGCTTGATCGAAATTTTGGGAATGACGTATTTGGGCGACCTCCATAAACCATCATTTTTGACCGTGTAGAGCGTTAATGAGGTATTTGAGAACCTTCTTCATGGTGGAATCGTAATGGGAGAATGAATCTTGTAGAGTTTGCCTGATTGTACTTGAGAGGTACCCCATTCATGACCGAACAACACAAAATATGAATGCAGTCCAGCAAGAGCAGCATCCTCAGCAAGCAAAACCCCAGCAAATGTGGCTTTGGTCGGCTGTTCTATGCATTTCACTTACATGGATATTTTGGGACTTTTTTCAAAGGCAATTCCGTTTCGCTATTGAAAAGCAAGCAGATTGGGGGCATACATTACTCATCCCATTTATTGCTGGTTATTTTGTGTGGTTATGTAAAGGTAAGCTGACGGAACATCCATTTCGCCGTTCATGGTTTGGTTTAGGATTAATCGTATTTGGGCTCGCTTGGTACAGTTTATGCGCGCTAGGTCCAGCTGCAATGCACCATCATAATTTGATGGGGTTCGGTGTGGCCATGACGCTGACTGGAGTGGTGCTTTTTATTTTTGGGTGGCGTGCCATGAAATACTTATGGTTCCCATTGTTATATCTTTTTGTATTTGGCCAAACAATTTCTGATCGGATTATGGAGGTTGCCACATTTAGATTACAAGATATCGCTTCAATTGGTTCCTATTACGGCCTTTCATTCTTAGGCCTAGATGTGACTAAAGCAGGTAATACATTAGAAATTTTTTATAATGGCGAATCCTATCCGTTGAATATCGCAGAGGCATGTTCCGGCATGCGAATGTTGATGGCTTTCTTTGCACTTGGTGTGGCAATGGCATATACAGGGCTCGTGTTTACTTGGCAGCGAGTCGTACTGGTTGCGCTTGCAATTCCTGTTGCAGTGTTCGTGAATATTCTTAGAGTGATGACTCTTGGACTCCTTAGTATTGCAGACAGTGGCTTTGCCGCCGGCGATTTTCACACCTTTGTTGGAACGCTTTGGCTCATTCCAGCTTTTTTAATATATCTTGGAATAGTTTGGATTTTAAAAAATCTTGTTATCCAAGAAGAAGATGAATATGAAGAGGAAGAAAAGATCAGCCCGGTGCATTTTGAGGGTTCATCGACGGGGGGATTTATGATTGCAGTGATAATACTTGCAATGTCCGCAACAGTATTTCAGATTGGAGCAAACACGCTCAATATTTATTTGAAAAAAGAAGCTGTTTATCCCCGGAAAACATTCTCGGTGATGCCAAACACTGTGTCGTCTTGGAAACGTGTCGCGGAAGACCAGCGTTACGATGCAGCTGGCGTGGAGGCGTTAGGCACCGAACTCTATCTTAGTCGAGTCTATGGGAATGAAGATAATTCAATCCCACCTATTCAGCTCCATCTTGCTTATTACACTGGCCAAGTAGATGCAGTGCCGCATGTCCCTGACCGCTGCATGGTTGCTGGAGGTTTTACTGCGATGACGCCTGAGCCTGTCACTTATACTCTTGCTATTGATCAAAGTGAGTGGATTCTTGATGATTCGGCACTGCTTGATGGAGCGCCATATCCAGCCATTTATAAATGGAACACTATAACCGAGCAAAATGAACTTATACGTTTGCCTTTTGGTGACTTTGAATTACGGACAACGGAATTCAGCCATCCAAGTTTAGGAAGTGACCGAGTATATGCGGGTTACTTTTTTGTTGCGAATGGGAAAACAACAGCATATCCAGAGCGGATCCGAATGTTGGCATTCGACCCCTCATCAAAATATGCGTACTATTGCAAAATTCAATTTACGATTCGAGGAGATCGGACATTTTCTATAGAAGATTTTGTTTCACTCGTCTCGGCATTTACAACGGATGCTTTACCTTCAATTATGACTTGTTTGCCCGATTGGGCTCAAGTTACCAACACAATAGAGGAATTGGTTCAAGAGGACTAAGGATAAAAAATAGATATGGCAAAGAAAAAGAAATCTAATAGAAAGTCTCGAAAACTGCAACATAAAAAAGTTGCACGTACGAATAAGAAACTACTTACGATTGTTATTGCTTCCGTAGCGATTATTCTTGTTGGCTTAAGCGCTTTATGGTTTTTTGTTGAGTACAGAGGCCCGGCAAGAAACGCATCGGCAGGTGATGCCCTTTTTGCTGAAGGTGATTTCTACAATGCTAAGAAACAATACGGCAGAGCTGTTTCAAAAGAACCAAATAATCTGACTTATGTTGAGAAATATAAAAAAGCCATTCGCGGGCTCATTCCCGTCACACCTACGGGCGCAATACAAGCATACGATGAGTACGTGCGCGTTCTTGTTCATGAGGCGAGGTACAATCCAACAGATATTGACATACATTTAGCTATTGCCCAAGAAATGTATCTTGCTGCTTATCTAACAGGTCAAGATACATACTGGCAACGATTGAGTGGTGTTGCATATAACGGTTTAGATAGAATTGCTTCAGATCATCCGCGGCGAGATGAATTGCTACTTTATGTCGGCTTAGCCTCACTTAGATTAAAAGATGCTTCAATGACGAATACCTTTGATGATGAAGGTAATGTTCGTTTCCCTGGCGAAGATGAGCTTGAAGAAGTGCTTGAAATGGATCCGGGGAATGCCCTTGCGTGGGCGACATTGGCACATGGCCGTATGGCAGTCTATTACAGATTGAAAGACCAAGGGCAAATTTCTCAAGCTGAGCGTAATAAGTTATTTGCAGAAGAAACGATGAATAAGGCAAGAGAAGTAGCGGGCGAAAGCTTTGAGGTTTCAATGGTCTTATTACGTGAAATGCTTCTGCGTAAGAATGCGCTTTTGCAAAAGAAATCGGCCCAGCCCAATTCTGTTTCACAATCTGATTTAAATTTTGCTGATGAACAAATTGAAGAAGTGCGGTTAAAAGCAGTTCGATCGTACGTAGCTTCTTTGCATGCCGCAAGAGCAGGCGAACTAACCACGCTACTTATTGGTACAGGAGAAGGCGGCAAATTGCTCGCAGTAGAGATTTTAGAGGAGACACTCAAAGAAGAACCAAATGATTTTGGCCGTCGCTATTTACTTGCAAACATTTTGGGGCAGCTTGGCCGTGCTGAAGAGTCTGAAGCGCTTGGTGTTTCTATTCTCGAAGAAGAAGATCAGCCTGTGGGCCTTCACTCTATTGAATTATTTACTATTCGACCAATCGTTGCACAATCATTAGT
>CAJWSE010000059.1 GCA_913046275.1 uncultured Phycisphaerae bacterium
CGTTCTTGAGGGAAAAGCAAATTCAATGCCAAGATCACCCGCTAGCCGAATGATATCTAGCATAAATCGATGCCGCTCTCGAAGTTCTGTTTGCCAATCAGGGGCTGTCCAGAATACATAAACCAAAATATCTAGGCTCGATCCAGCAAAATCATTAAGCCAAACTTGGTAATAATCTTTTCTCGTATAAGGATGCACGCGAAGAAGTTCACGGATGCCCTCACAAAATGCTGCTATCTTCTCTGGAGATGTTGCATAACCAATACTTACCATCTGTTTCCACCGTCGGTAGCGACGTTTGGAATAGTTATTGCATTTCGTTGTAACTAAAATAGAGTTCGGAATAGTAACGACCGTATCGTAAAATGTGCGAATTCGAGTTGAACGCATACCAACCGATTCTACGGTTCCTTCAACACCATCAATAACTACCCAATCGCCAATTTGAAATGGCTTATCAAGAATCACTGTAATCGAGCCAAAGAAATTCTCAATTGTATCTTTTGCTGCAAAAGCAAATCCTAAACCGCCGATACCAAGCCCAGCAATAATTGGAGCTAACTGGATTTGCAAACTGTCTGCAAGATAGACAATACCGAAAACAACAACCACTGCCTTAAGGGTTTTACGAAGCAAGGGCACAAGCAAATCATCGAGTTTATTTTGTGACTCCTTTGCTTTTCGACCTGCTACCCAAGAAATTAAATCTGTGCCCTTAAAACCAAACCAAATACACGCAAGTGTGATGTAAATATGAACTGCAGGTTCAATGTACGCTGCAAGACCTTCTGGAAAAGATACTACAGGCATCAAACCTAGCCAAACAGCGCCTCCAGCTGCCAGGCCTGCGGGCCTTGGTACAGACTTTAAGATTTGTATAAGCTCTGAGTCATGCTGATCTGTATATGTCATTGACTTTAACACGCGCCTTAATACAAAACGCACTATAAGATCAACAACCATGCCAAGAGCAATCGCTATAACGATTGCACACCATCGCCAATATTCCATCCCGAGAAAATTTTGCAACAACCAGGGTGATAAATATTCTTCAACCCACGGCACATTCACAACTTGCGCAGTTGCAGTGGCATTCGTCAGTGTAAAAAGCATTGTCAACATACCGAGCATAGTACGCTAGAAGAGCTCTTTACGCGGAAATTTGGAATCGGCATATTGCCTATATTCACATTTTAGGACTACATCCAGTCTCTAATCCGCACAAACAGAACACTACACTTTGTTTCATAAACCTTGCCTTCAGTCTAATTTAAAAAGATGCCGAATAAAAACAATAACCTTTAAAGGTTATCTTGACTAAAGACTGCTACTTATGTTTAAACGATCAATAATATTTCAAATCTTGGCTTCCCTAGTATGCACTGCAATCGCCAAAGGCGAGATTATTCAAATCAATAATGATTCGGGGTCATTTGAGCTGAACTCATATGCAATGAATGACCTTTTCACCTCAACGTCACCATTTCTCTCATCAAGCGATTTGTCATCAGTGCATTCTATGCTATTAAATTGGGGGATTGATACGGATGGCAAAATCACAATTCTCCCCCTTCAAACTAGTGCGGGGCTTTCACTGCTTACACTAGTTGATGAGGAGTTTGGGATGGGTGATACTGGCGCTGACTCGTCCGTAGGAATTACAAGTACAGGCGCAAGTAGCCTTAAGATGTTTATTAACGATAGTGAACAAGATGATTGGACACTTATCGAATCGCCATTTTTCAGTTCACAGACACTTGGAGCTACCTTTATTTGGGGCAGCATTGGCAGTGGCGATGGTTTTGCTTGGGCTGGACTCGAAATGGGCGATGCCGTTTCATATACGATAAATGACCTCGGAGCAAATGCGCTCGACGAACAAGCATTTCAATTCATTAGCTGGGATGGTACTAATGGTTGGAATGTAATTGCAGAAAGTACTTTTAGCGCTAGTAATAGCAATGTGTTTACAGGGACTGTAATTCCTGCACCTCCAGTGGCTCTTCTGCTTGTAACTGGGACTATAGGCTTTCGACGGCGACGCTCTTAACCGCTCTCCGCTAGAATCCCTATATGTCAGACCTACATCTTACTACTCCTAAGAAGCCCCATATCATTGGATGGATTGGCACAATTCTTGTACGAATTGTTATTCCAATTTGGATTTTAATAGGTGCTACAGCGAAAGTGCTTGGAGCTACACCGAAATCATTGCCTCGCCCTGTACTTGATGGCGGTGTACTGATTGGTTTTACCGATCATTTTTTACTCCTAGCAATACTCGTTGCAATCGAATTTGCATTCGTTAGCGTAATGCTCTTTATACCGAGAATTGCACGAATTGCAGCGACAATGATTCTTGCCGTATTCTTAATTGTCTTGTCAGTTGATATGTTTGCATATGGAAACTATGAAAGCTGTGGCTGCTTTGGTGACCAATCAATGGCACCAACTACGATGTTTATAGTAGATCTTATCTTGCTCATTGGGATAGCTATTTTTAAACCTAGAAGATGCAGGATAGAATTAGGCAACGAAAAACGTGGGCTCGTCGGAGCAGCTTGCTTTGTTATAATCGCATCCCTCTTTACATTCAGCACAATTATGTATAGCGTTAAAGCTAGTAACAATGAATCCGATTTGGATTTGCCAAAATCATGGTTTCCCACAGACATTGTAAACTGGAATGGCAAGTCAATTGATGATATACAACTCTTCTCTTGGGTCAATGAATGGCCAAGTGATATTCGTGTGGGGAAACAGTATGTTATTTTCTATTCCACTACGTGCGACCACTGCGAAGCGCTACTCTATGCATTCTTTGAGTTCCCCAAGTTTCCAACCACAATAGTAGCGATCCCTCAATCGATTGAACCAGTTAATTACGAGAATAGTTTTGAAAACCCATGCTTTGATTGCGCAAAAACTGAGTTGTCAAATGGCCCTGATTGGATTATTGGAACGCCTCTAGTCATTGCAATAGAAAATGGCATCGTACAATGCGCAACAGAAAATGAAGACTACGAAGTACCAACCTGCCTCATCTGGTAAGCAAGAAAACAAAAAGAAAAAAGTATGGCACACTCTGAAAAACTCACACCAGTTCTTGAAAAAATTGATGCTAATCTGAACATTGCAATCGAACGACTTCAAGAACTCTTAAAAATTCCAAGCGTCAGCACTGACCCACAATACTCAAGTGAAGTACGACGATGTGCAGAATTCATCGTTGATGATTTAAAATCCATTGGTCTTCAGGCCACCCTTCACGATACTATTGGCCACCCAATGATTGTTGCTACTGATGACAGTGCTGGGCCGAACGCTCCACGCGTACTCTATTACGGACACTACGATGTGCAACCTCCAGAACCTCTTGAAGAATGGAATAGCCCGCCATTTGATGCCGCCGTAATTGAAGGCGAAAATGGAAAACGTATCGTTGCTCGAGGGGCTGCGGACGATAAAGGTCAACTAATGACATTTATCGAAGCAATTCGAGCTTGGAAAGAAACCCACGAATCACTTCCTGTACGAGTCGTCATTTTACTCGAAGGCGAAGAAGAAAGTGGAAGCAAAAGCCTAGTCCCTTTTCTTAATGAACACAAAAAAGAACTCCAAGCAGACACCTGCATCGTCTGCGACACAAGCATGTGGGATGTAAATACACCAGCAATAACTAGTAGATTACGTGGATTAGTCTACATCGAAGCAACTCTCCATGGTCCATCACATGATTTACACAGTGGCGGATACGGCGGCGCAGTGGTAAACCCTGCCAATGCATTAACAAAAATTCTGGGACAACTTCACGATGACTTAGGAGTCATTCAAGTACCTGGATTCTACAACGATGTAGAATCAGTAAGTGCAGAACAAATCGAACAGTGGAATTCTCTTGGCGATGCCGATGTATTAATACTGGAAAGCTCTGGAGCAAAAGCAACATTTGGAGAAAATGGCTACGGCACTTTAGAACGTTTATGGTCAAGGCCAACATGCGACATTAATGGGCTAAAAGCAGGATATCTTGGAGAAGGTGCAAAAACTGTTATTGGCGCGACTGCCACGGCAAAAATCAGCTGCCGTCTTGTTGCGAATCAGAAACCAAAAGAAATAGAAAAATCACTCCTCGCTTTTTTAGAAGAACGCACGCCTATTGGTTGCAATTGGACCTTCAAAAGTCATGGAACCTCCCCCGCAATCACAGTCCCAACTGAATCGAAATGGTTGTCTGCTGCAAGCGATGCACTGACAAACATATTCCCAAATCCAGCTGTTCTTATTGGCACCGGCGGATCAATTCCTGTTGTTGGTGAATTCCAACATATACTTGGAGTTGATGCGGTCATGGTAGGGTTTTCACTTGATGATGATTTGATTCATGCGCCAAATGAGAAATTTGAAGTTTCCTGCTTCCACCGAGGTATTAAATCGCAAGCAGCCATTTTAGAGGCATATGCATCTATTAATGATTAGTCTTTGCGCATTAATTACATCCACAACTCTTGTTTTTGCAAGCGACTTCACCATCACAGTGGATTCTCTAGGCATTGGCAATCGCTGGTCAAACCGAACAGCAACACCCCTTCAAATTTCAGTCAAATCAAGTAGCAGCACTCCTACTGCCGCTTGGATTCAGTGGGAAGTGCCAGATGCTAATGGGGATCTTGTTTTGTGGGGCAAGCAAATGACTCTTTCCCCAAATTCTTCGACATCTATTTGGCTTTATGCCCCACTTCAACCTTGGGCACATGATGATATTGAATGGAAAGTTTCATTACGAGGCTGGAATGGCACTACACCAACGGAGACCCTCTCTTCGACAAGTTTTTCTTCTAATTCAATTCGCGCAATGCACATTAAACCTGAACAAGGAATCATTGCAATTTTTGGGACAAAGCAACTTGGTTTAACTACATATCAATCACAAAAGATGGAGGTTAAGCAAGAAGCCATTCAACTCATTTCAGGACTCCAGAATAATGACCTTCCAGATTCATGGGTTGCTCTTGAGTCACTTGATTCTATAGTTTGGGCAGATGCAGCACCAGCTCTTTCTTTACGTCAAGAAGATGCACTTTTTGAATGGATTAAAAGAGGAGGGAACCTAGTTGTTTCACTTCCCGCTGTTGGCAACCCATGGAACATTGGCTCGCCTGATGCACCACTCGCCGATTTATTTAAGGGAGTCGAAATTTCATTTGAGCAAATGCCGCTTGGGTTCCTTGATCAAGTTGTAGGACGCAATAATGGCTGGCCCACAATGAAAGTGCCAATATATACTTTTAAATTTGATCACACCTTCTACCCTACTGTCCAGTTAAAGAACAAAAAAACAATTGGAGTACAAAAAAATGTTGGACATGGTTCCTTTACTTTACTTGGAATTGATGTGTCAAGCGGATTGCTTGCTTCTGTAGAACTGCCCGAAGCAGATTTGTTTTGGAATAACATATTTGGCAAACGCAGCGACGCTCCTTCTCAGCAAACGATTTCTACGCTTAAACTTGACGAACAGCTCTCCTCTGCTATTCCTACAAACACAATTGTTGAATTGGGAACACTCATCTCTCAAGAAATTGCAATGTCTACAACAGCTAGCGGACGGCTCGGCATTGTATTCATCATCATTATTTTGTATTGGTTAATCGCTGGACCTATTGGCTTTTATCTATTATTCAAAATGAGAAAACAAAGATGGTCTTGGATGGTTTTTACTGCTGTCGGATCACTTTTCACTCTCCTAACGCTTGCACTATCTAGAACAACTTCGTCTATAAAAACTCCAATACGACATATCTCTATTATTGACCATGTATATGGTGCACAAGGCCAACTTGCAAAAGGATGGTTCTCTCTCTACATGCCAAAATTTGGTTCAAGTCAAGTTCAACTGGATGGCGGAAGCAATAATTTATTATTGCCATGGTCAACGCCAAACAGTTCACTAACACCACTTTTTATTGATCAGAAAGAAGTGGTCGTTAATCTGGATTACATCCCAAATTCATTTGACCAACCGTCAAGAGCAACAACAGCAAACTTTTCTTATAACTGGCTTGGCGGAATTAACCTACCTTTCTACAGCTCACTAATTCGTGTTGTACCTAACAAAGAGCCAAAAGAAAACAGTGAGGCGAGCCTAACTGGTGAAGTAATCAATAATGCATCTAGCGCACTGTATGACGTTACTATTTTGTGGATAACAGACTTCAGAATGCCTTTTAAGAATCTTGGGCGATTCCAAAATGGCACACTAGCACCATGGGTCGATTACACAAAAAGCGGCCAACCCTTACGGCAAGCCTATATGTGGCGATTACCGCAATGGAATGCGGAAGAAATAATACGTTTCTCTCAATTAGACACTTCGATGGCAAATGATTTTACAAAAGCTCTCGAGGGCCGATATATACCAAAAATACCTGCAAATCAATTTATTCCAGAATCGACCTTCTTATCTAAAAAAGATTGGCGCAAAAAACTAGAAGAAATTTCATTGTACTCACATTTAATAACTCCAACGTACCAAAAAATGGCAGGCGAAGAGAAGAGCCCACCATCGTTTAGAA
>CAJWSE010000060.1 GCA_913046275.1 uncultured Phycisphaerae bacterium
TAAGGAAATCGATGCACTTTCTAACCATGTCGCTGGTCGAATCGGGCAACGTTGGGCAGTAAGTTTGCTCCCAATTCTTGCCATATTGCTCGGTAGTTTACTTGCTATCCGTTTTACGCAATTAATGCCTCTTAGCGTGTATGCGAAAGTGTTTATTCCATCAGTTGTAGCATTGCTTCTCATTTTTAGTGGTGGACAAATCATTAGGGATGCTAATATCTTTGGTGGTTTTGTGATTATGTGGCTTGGAAATGCAGCACTTGCAGCTCTGGTTATCTTTAATTGGCTTCGATTGCGGGTGACCTAATGAGCCGATTAACGTTTTACATCATAAAAAAAATGACGGTTAATTTTATCGTCTTATTCACATTGTTTTTCCTTTTAGGTGCCGTTATTGACATTATTGTGAACCTGGATGAGTTTAGTAAGGTGTCAAAGAATATAGAGAGTGGCAGTTTCATTCAAAATGTGTATTTAACGATTAAACTAGCTGTAAGTTATGAAGCACCTCGTTTGTTTCAAGTCTACGCATATCTACATGGGGTAATTGCAGTGGGTGCCATGGGTTTTACTGCAGCAAGTATGTTACGTTCTAGAGAATTTGTTGCAATTATGGCTGCTGGGATCAGCTTGCGAAAAATTGCTTTACCTTTTTTGTATGTCATGGCCGTTGTTAGTTTTGTTGCCCTGCTTAATCAGGAATATATTTTGCCACGTGTAGCGCCTTTGTTATTAAGGGATCATCATGAGTCAGGAGATCAAAGTGCAGGCTCATTCACCGTGCCATTTACTCCTGATCATAAAGGTGCGTTGCTTATCTCGCAGTCACTAAGCCCAGCTACAGGAGAACTCAAAGAATTATCATTTCTTGAGCGTGATGAGAAGGGGCGTATGGTGAGACAAATTCAAGCAGAGTCCGCAGTTTGGGATAGTGTCTCGCAATCGGGGTGGAATTTAATAAATGGCAAGTCGGTAGAAATCATATTCAATGAAAATAATGGACAAGCAACAATCCTGCCTTCAAAGCAAGTGGAATTTTATGAAACTGATTTGTCTCCTTACATCTTGACGCTACATCGATATGGTCAATACACTGGTATGCTTGGGATGTCACAATTGAATCGAATGCTTGAAGTCGAAGGTTCGTTTGACGAGCCAATGTTAAGGCGGCATTGGTACTCTCGATTTTCTACAATCCTATTGAATTTATTTGCGATGATTATTTTAATACCATTCTTTGTAACTAAAGACGCAGTAGTAGTTTCAAGGCAAGCGGTTAAGGCGGGGGGTATTTCACTTGTCATCATGTTTGGTGGCACAGTATTGATGCTTTTGCCAATCGCAGGTGTGCCAGCAATGGTTAGTGTTTTCTTGCCCGCAATTATTCTGATTCCTATCGCATTATTCCGAGCAGTAAGTATTCGTACTTAACGATTATTCAAAATTAGGGTCTAGTATTGTTAATTTTTTCTGTTTTTTTAAGCGTTCTGCTAGTTGCTGCATCAAAAATCGTTCAGTGGATTGTATCGCAAGATCTTTCATTTCTGTTCGAGCCTTGATGTAAGAAGTATTGCTTCTAATTGGTTCACCAATGACAGTGATGATAGCCCACTTATTATTCATGAAGACTGGTTTAGAAATTTCATCTATTTTTAATGTTGAAATAGTTTCTCGGATTGGAGCTGGCCAGATTGGATCTGCAAGAGCTATAGGTTCTACTAACCCACCTCTGCTAGCACTGGAGTCCACAGAGTGGGAAATTGCAACATCGATAAATGCATTGCCTTTGTGGATAAGAGCAATTGCATCCGTTGCTTGAGCTAAGGAATTCGTTGCAATAATTCGAACGGGAATTCTATCTCCGTGCACAATTTCATACATTCTTTTAATCGAGTCTTCAGAAACAGTAGCATCTTTTTTGATAAGTTCTCGAAGAGCGGCGCTTCGCCATACGAGTTGTGTGGCACGATTGCCTTTGTATCCACGTGATTCGAGAATATCATCAAATTGCGATGGAGAAACTAGAGGGCTTGCAGCCGTGAGTAGCTCACGCTCTCGTTTGATATGTTCAGGGCTAATATTGACTTGTTGTTCTTTAAGTAACTCACGAATTGAAACCATGAGTGCATATTCTTCTAGGATCTGAATTCCATGGAGCTCTACAAGCATTGGCCAAAGATCTTCACGATAAATTGCGGTGGTGTCTTGAATCGCAACGATTTGTTTTGAATTTACAGATAGTTGGAGTGGCTTTTTAATTGCGACCGGTTCAGCTTTTTCGCAACTAAGAAAGAAGCAAATAGCAAGGCACAAAGCGCTCACTTTCGTATGTACAATAGAATTCAATCTCATGGCAAAGCAAAGGATACTCGTATGCCCCGTCTGTGGGGAGACTCAGCAAGAAACTTCCATCTGTCGAGTGTGTAATAACGCGCTGGATTCAGATGGTTTACTACGCGCTGAGGGTGCCATAGGCCCCTGGTGGGTTCGAGATACAGAATTTGGATCTATGCCAGGTATGACGTATGACCATTTGGCTGAAATGGCCAAACAGGGAGAGATTGAACGTCATACAATTATTCGAGGACCAACAACTCGTCAGTTGTGGAAAGTCGCTCGGCGTACTCCAGGTATAGCTCATTTGCTTGAGCGTTGCCATAGTTGTGGCGAGCATGTTTCGACATCTGACCGGAGTTGCCCATCTTGCAATGCCTCATTTTTGTCATATCCAGATCGTAATAACCTTGGTCTTGATACTGCCCTACCTTCTGAAGGCATAATTAATGGTTTATCTTCATTTTTATCAGATGAAGAGATTATGAGTGCGGATTCAACGAAAATGGGAATGCCAGAACAGTCCGATGCTTCAGAAGAAAGTCCGAGCGAATCATTCGCTTCTCCTCAGTTTCATTCACTACAGCGTCGCTTTGCTCAGAAAAAGCGGTTAGTGAAGGTGCTGTCGGTGCTATTGCTTATCGCATTGATTGGGCTTGCATTCGCGATTATATTATTGCTGAAGTCATAGTTATTACCGGACTTTTGCTAATTTTCTTTTAGAGATTATCGTAAGTACCCCCAGAGTGCCGATGGCAAGACGTCCGCATATTTTTGTGGGCATGTCGGCAGTGTGGACCATGCTGGCATCACCTCGGACAGGATGTCGCCTACTGCTGGAGTAGGGACCGAAGGATACATCAGGCCACGCAAGGATTGCTATGAGCATGAAAGTACAGACGACTCGATTTGGTACGGTAGAAGTTGACGAAGGTAGAATTTTGGAATTCCCCTCAGGGCTTCTTGGTTTTTCTAGTTACACGCAGTATGCACTTTTACAGCCAGATAATGATGGGCTGTTTTTTTGGTTACAATCAACCGAAGCTGCAGAGCTTGCTTTTGTTGTTACAGATCCATCGACGTGGGTCCCAGATTATCAAGCAACTGTCCGAAAAGAGCAAATGGAAGAGTTGCAAATTCAAAATTTGGAATCTGCACAGACATTTGTCATAGTGAATAAGTACGATCAAACTTTAACCGTGAATTTACAAGGTCCGATTATCGTAAACCTGTCCAACCATCAAGCGATGCAGCTGGTTCTTGCAGATAAGCGTTGGACAACTCGGCATGAAATTGTAAGACTAACGGCGCAGGAACGATTAACAGCTTAATTTTATTTTTTAATTTGCAACATCAAGGGAATGGTGATGCAGCTACTAAAAAGTAGCAGACTTGAGGAAGGATTCGATTATGTTGGTTCTATCACGCCACAAAGATGAGACGATTATGATTGGTGACGATATTGAGTTGACCATTGTAGACATTCGTGGAGATAAAGTTCGAGTAGGGATTAAGGCGCCGTCCTCAGTCCCTGTGCACCGCAAGGAAGTTTATGATGCAATTCGTCAGGAGAACGAGGAAGCCTCAGGTTTCGATCGTTCAGATTTAAACGAAATTCCACCCCCACGAATAGCTCGATTTAAATAAAACTTTTATTTTTTGCCAGATAGGGCATCTTTGGTCAGCCTTTTACCTAATTCAACGCCGGGCTGGTTATATCCATTGACCTTCAAAAGACGGCTAGAAATCGCTACAGTTGCTTGCCAGAATGCTATGAACTGACCTATTGAATGTCCGTTGAGATGATGAAGTTTGATTGTCCAAGTGACTTGGCCAGCTTCCTCAACGGCTCTTTGTGTTGCTTGTTGTTCTGCTTGAAGTAATTGGGCCATCGTTTTGTTTTTAAGCCAGCTTTGCGAAGAATCGAGTACATCTTCAGATAGTTTAATGTCTTCATCTTCTTGTGCCAGGAGAAACCCAATGACTTTATCTGTTGGACCTTCGCGCCAAAGTTGAAGCATGCTGTGTTGATCTGTTGCACCAATCGCTGCAATTGGATTTGGGCCAATTCGAACACCATGGCTATCGATTTTTCCAAGTGATTCGGCCCAAAGTTGCACGTACCAGTGTGCAAATTGGATAAGTCGGTCACAATATGGCATCATGACATGGATATTGCGACCTTCCTGAAGTGCAGCTACGAGTGCAGAGGAAAAATCACCAGCAGGGTTCCCTTTTTTTTGCAAGCAGCGGTCATCCATTAAACGTGCCCCTTCAAGAAGGGATTCAATAGATATTCCGCATAACGCAATGGGCATTAATCCAACCGGTGATAGCACGCTGAATCTTCCACCAACTCCATCTGGTATAGGAAGTATGTCCCAGCCTTGTTCGTTGGCATACTGATGAAGTATTCCAGCTAACCCCGTAACAGCGATATATGTAGCCTCTGGAAACTCTTGTTGAGTTGCCATGAGCAGGGCACTAATTTCCGCCGTCCCACCAGATTTTGATACAACTACTACAGCAGTATTGGAACAATCTGGATCATTTGATCGGATTTGATTAATAGTTTTCGTAAATGTATTTGGATCAATATTATCTAGTACAAATAAAGGTGTCGATTTCTGAGTAGAAAGAGCGCTGTAAAGAGCTTTTGTACCAAGGGCGCTTCCGCCAATTCCTAAAACAAGTACATTTTTGCAAGGGGTTACCTTCTCAACAACGCTTCGGATTTTACTTAAATGTTCTGTTTGCATTGGCTCTCGCCAAAGTAATCTCCATCGTTCATCACCATGGCCTGCACCATCTATTGAAGATGAAATGCAATTTGGCAGAACATCTTGCGGTTGATGTGGGAAGTTGATTGAGACGTCGATATGATTCATACGTTTTTAAGAGAGGGCTTGTTCTAAATCTTTAATCAAATCATTGCAGTTTTCTATGCCAATGCTTAAGCGGACAAGACCATCATCGATTCCTAATGTTTGACGTTCTTCTGGAGGTACAGATGCATGGGTCATGATGGCAGGATGCTCAACAAGAGATTCAACACCGCCAAGAGATTCGGCAAGTGAGAAGATCGCTAGTTTTTCGAGGAATTGTTTGGATGTGCTAAGCCCACCTTTTATGATGCAAGTAATCATTCCACCGCTCGCTGGTTTGCCGTCAAGCGTCATCTGTTTTTGTGCGATATCAAACTGTGGATGTGAAGGTAGGCCGGGGTATATGACACGCTCAATAGCGTCATGTGATTCAAGCCATTTGGCAATATGAAGAGCACTTTCGCAATGACGTCGAATTCGAAGAGAAAGAGTTTTGATGCCTCGAAGAACAAGGTATGAATCGAATGGGCTTAGGATTGGGCCTGATGAGTTCTGGATAAAACGAATTCGTTCAGCGAGTTTTTCATTGCCTGTTACTAGTGCGCCAGAAACAACATCACTGTGACCACCTAAGTATTTTGTGGCAGAGTGCATGACTATATCAAATCCTATTTCAAGTGGATTTTGAAGAGCTGGAGTCGCAAAAGTGTTGTCGCAAGCAAGTATTATTCCTCTATTTTTGGCAATCCGCACAATACCTTCTAAGTCCACGATTTTGAGCATAGGGTTCGTGGGAGTTTCAATCCAAATTAGCTTTGTCTGATCATTAATTGAACTTTCGAGCAATTCTAAATTGGTAAGATCAATGAAAGAGAAATCTAGTCCTGATGATCTGCGTTTTACTTTATTAAATAGCCGATTTGTCCCGCCGTATAAATCATCCATAGCGATAACATGATCAAAGCGTTCGCCTTGAACTTGGCGCATATCGCCAACAACGAACTGGATACGATGGTATTCATCAACACCGAAGTAACGCTCGTTGGCCAGATCGATTAAGGACTGAGAAAGATCGACCGCGATCACTTCAGCACCGCGTTTTGCCAGCTCAATAGAGATCACACCCGTACCGCAGCCCGCATCAAGCACTTGCTTACCGGTGAGATCTTGCGGCAACCAGCTCAACAATAAATTGCGCATAGATTCGCGTCCGGCACGGACCGTTTCGCGAACGCCGCTAACGGGCTCATCGGACGTGAGACGAGCC
>CAJWSE010000061.1 GCA_913046275.1 uncultured Phycisphaerae bacterium
TTGCATCAACTAAACCCTTGTTCGAGTAAAGTGGGCCGCGATAGGTTGCTAATCGAGTGTCTATCAATCTTGATTGAGCTTTCGATACAAGTTGAGTGCTTGCAGTACTGCCATAATTACTTAGAAAAATGCCATAAGTTTTGTTGGCAAGTGTCATGTCATTTTGTCTGAAGTATAGATCAGCAAGTTCCATGCAGGCTTCTTGTGCCATTGGACTTCGAGGCATTCTTGATTGCACTCGCATTAATAATTCCTCGGCTTCGTCGGTTGCATCTGCAATTCGCATGCCCCAAGCGAGCTTCTTTGTTCCATTTGCAAAAATGGTTGCGATTTGATATTCACGTTCATTTGCTTTGACCGCAGCTTGCGTCCCGTAGAAATCTCTTGCAACAATTTCGTAATCGAATAAAGATTCGTAGTAGTAATTCTCTGCAAATAAAGCATCCCCATGAATCAAGTGCGCCTCGCCCATAAGCGGGTGTCTTTTGTGCCTTGTCATCCAAATTGAGGCGAGTCGCATGGCTTCTTGATTGTCACCTTTAGCAAGTTGTTTTGCTGCGGCTGCGAGTTGTGCTTCTGGGGTGCCTGGGTTCGGAGCATTGGTCAGGACCCACTCGTCGGTTTTTTCATCTAGTGTATAAGTCTCTTGGGCCTGAGTAGGGGCCAAGAGAAATAGTGGAATCAGGATGCAAAGATATCTCAACATATGTGCATGATAATAACGCTTAGCCACTAAAGTAGCCGATGGAAAATAAGGTTGCACTCAAAGTGAGTGCTCAAAACGGGCAAGGATGCCCAGAAGTAGGTAGCCAAGGATGGCAAAGACGCGCGCATTTGCGCTCCAATGTTCTAGTTGTCTTATTGCAGGGCTGTTTGTGCAGCCAATTTTTGCATCTGAAACGACTCCATTGCCACTTCCAACTGAGCAAATATCTACTTCTTTAGGCCTTGGTTTTGAGAGAGTTCTGATTGCATTATTAGCGGTGATAGGCTTGATTATTGCTGTTAGATGGCTTTTAAAGCGTTTTTCTAGGGTTTCAGTATTTGAAGGTGGAGCGGGGAAAACTATCAAAATACTCGATCGAATGCCAATGGGTCCTCGTCAAGCGCTGCTTCTAGTGCAAGTTAAGGACAAGGGGGTGCTTTTGCACCAATCAAAAACCTCACTTGCAGCGTTATGTGAGGTTGAGCTTGAAGGTGAGTCAACAAAATGATAACCGTAGCTCTTCAAAAAATCATATTTGCAATTGAGGACAAGTCTGCAATTCCTGAGAATCCACTAGAGGCGTTAGAGCAAGCTGGCGCCTTGTTACCTGCTGGCGATGGATCAATAGGTTCGACTGTGAACATTCTGCTTCTATTTACAGTTTTAGCGCTGGTGCCTTCTATTCTCGTCTTATGCACTTGCTTTACACGATTTATCGTTGTCCTTGCACTCTTAAGGCAAGCGCTTGGTTCCCCGATTATTCCTCCAACGCAAATTCTTATTGGATTAAGTTTGCTACTCTCAGTTGTTGTGATGGCGCCAACTATGGAGAAGATGTACGACGATGGGATTAAACCGCTTATGAATGGCGAAATCACAAGCACGGAGGTTGCTTGGGATAAGACAAAAAAACCACTCCGAGAATTCATGTTTTCTCAAATCGAAACAGCGGGAAATTGGTCTACGGTGTACATGATGCTGAATTATCGTGGCGTCGATACTTCAAAGCCAGAGGAGCTCACTCGCGAAAATGTGGATACTCTTAGCTTGCTACCTGCCTATGTGTTGAGTGAACTTAAAATAGCATTTGTGATTGGCTTTCGAGTCTATTTGCCGTTCATGGTCATTGACTTGCTTGTTTCAAGTTTGCTCGTTTCAATGGGTATGCTGATGCTTCCGCCAGTACTGATTTCTCTTCCGTTAAAGGTCCTGCTCTTTGTACTTGTTGATGGATGGTATTTGGTCGCAGGTAATTTATTGCAGAGTGTCACGATTTCTGAACAAGCTATGTTTGTTGCGGCGGGAGGTTTTGTTTAATGGAAATACTCGTCGATGATTTTGCCTCTGCATTAATGCTGCTTTTATATATTTCTGCACCGGTGCTTTTGATTGGGCTATTGGTTAGTCTAATTATGAGCATGCTTCAGGCGATGACTCAAGTGCAAGAGCAGACGATTAGCCTAGTGCCTCGGCTTTTAGCAATGATAACTGCCACTCTTTTTCTGATGAGCTGGATGATTTCACAAGTTATGACGTTTGCAGAATCTATGTTTGAGGCAGCGTCATGAATATATCATTCTTATTCGTTCTGCCTTTCTTCGCAATTGTCGCTCGAGTTGCAGGGCTAGCAATTATTGCTCCGGTGTTTGGATCCTCTTCTATTCCAAAGACAGTGCGATTAATGATTGTTTTATGTCTTGGTTTTTCTGCGTGGTCGATGACTGCTGGAATTCCAGTTCAATCAATAGGTCCACTAGATGTTCTCGTTCTGCTTGCTGGAGAGTTCGCAATCGGCGCTACTATTGGATTTTTGATGAGCTTGCCTCTCGTTGCGATGCAAATGGGCGGTTCGTTGATTGGACAACAAATGAGTATTGCTCTTCCTGCAATGCTTGATCCAGCGACGGGGAGTGAATCAGACGAGATGGGTAAGGCTTTTATTATGTTTGCAATAGTTGGTTTTGTCATTATTGGCGGCGTAGAGCAAACGTATATCGCTACCGCAAATAGTTTTCACCACCTTCCTTTTATTACTTTGATAGAAGGCTCTTTTGGGGACATGTTGGCTGGTTTTCTCGACACAGTGTTTGAATTTGGTTTAAGAGTAGCGTTGCCTTTAATTGCGGTTATTCTTATTCAGACTGTTGCTATAGCTATGGTTGCTCGTTCTATGCCCCAGTTAAATATATTTAGTGTTGGATTGCCTGTGCGCATACTTGTTGCGCTCATGCTTCTTGTTTTTGGAATGTCCTTTATTAGCGGACTCATGGCAAATTGGATACCGAACATGGTGGATTCGGTATCAAATTGGGCAAGTGGTGGACATCTATGAATCACGATAGACATGAGGCGACACAGCAACCAACACTGCGCCGGATTAAAAAGGCCCGCGAAGACGGGCATGTGGCACTGTCTTCTGATTTATCCTCAGCGCTGATTTTATGTGTTATTGCTCTATTGTTCTTCGCTTGGTTACCTTTACTGTTAGGAGACGTGAGGCAGTTATTTGTCACATGCCTTAACAGTTCTGAAATGGACCTGTCTTTGATGGCTGAAGAATCAGGTTGGTCACTGATTCGCATGATTGCCGTTCCGTGTTTACTTTTTTTTGTTGTAGCTGTTGGGACCGGTATATTGCAGGTTGGCGGTTTGTTTTCACCTAAAATTGTTATGCCCTCAATTTCGAATTTGCTCGGGAACCTCACTGTTATCAATGCAAAGACTGGAATGAATTTGTTATTTTCAGTCTCTAAACTTATTCTTCCACTTGGTGCAGGCCTGCTTGTACTATTGCATTACACAACGCAAATCTTTGAATTTTCTTTGGGTGATTCTCTGATCGGTTACGTTTCACTCATTAGCACAATTTGTTTTGAAACAGCTCTCGCCACATTATCTGCCCTTTTTATCCTTGCATTGTGCGATTATTGTTGGAAGCGACATATTGTTCATACGGGTCGAATGATGACAAGGCAAGAGGTTATTGATGAACAGCGTGAATATGGAGCGCAGCGGCCAGGATCAAGCAGACATGCTGCCTGGTTAGTGAGAAAGGCTCCCAGTTCTATCATTCCATCCTTAATTATTGCGGGCAACAAGTTGGCAGTATCTTTGCGTTGGAATCCCACATCAATGACCGCTCCAGTTGTGTTAGATATTTTTCGCGGTGAAGCATTTGTAAATAAATTACAGTCATTGCGATCCGAAGGGATCTCGATAATCGAAAACAATTTGCTTGCACAACAGATTATGCAGGGCAGTGATGTTGGTCTTGGAATTCCGTCCCAATTGCACGGGGAAATCGCAAGTTTAATGCTTGCCGAAAAGAAAGAAGATCAATGAGTACAGCCATCAACACTATCGATTCCTTGCTTAATTCATTGTTAAAACGTAGGCATCTTTTTGTGCCAGCTTTATTAATGGGTCTTGTCGCAGTTCTTGTTGTGCCATTGCCTCCAGGAATCCTTGATGTGCTGCTTGCAGCTAACATTTCGCTAGCGGCAGTTATATTGCTGACGACTGTCTATACAAAAAGTCCACTGGACTTTAGCGTGTTTCCTGCCTTGTTGTTAATTACAACGCTGGGTCGGCTAGTCTTAAATGTTGCATCAACGCGTTTGATCTTATCTGCGGATGCGCCAACGCCGGAGCAGGCTGGCGCAATAGCAGGTCATGTAATTGAAGCGTTTGGAACCTTTGTTGCAGGTTCTAGTATTATCGTTGGTGGAATAATATTTCTTATTCTTGTAGTTGTACAATTTGTTGTTGTTACAAAAGGCGCTACTCGAATGAGTTAGGTTGCTGCTCGTTTTACACTTGATGCGATGCCAGGGCGACAAATGGCAATTGATGCTGATTTGTCTGCTGGTTTAATAGATGAGCATCAAGCAACGCATCGTCGCGATGGTGTTATGCGAGAAGCAGATTTTTATGGCGCGATGGATGGCGCTAGTAAGTTTGTTCGTGGAGATGCAATCGCAGGACTTGTTATTATTTTAATTAACATTATTGGGGGCCTAGCTGTTGGCGTGGCGGTGAAAGGTTGGTCCATTGTTGAGACAGCAGAATTATTTACTCGACTGACTATTGGTGACGGCCTCGCGAGTCAGATTCCGTCATTCTTAATCGCAATTGCAGCTGGACTTATTGTTGCACGCGCAGGTAATCGAACACCACTTGGGCTGGAAATTCCAAAACAACTTGTATCTCAGCCAGCCGCCTTAGGGATTGTTGCTGGTTTTCTTTCGGCTCTTTCATTGACACCTCTTCCAACCATTCCAATGCTTGCTCTTGCGTCCGTCTTAGGAATACTTGCATGGTCACAGCGCAAAGAAGAAGAAAATGAAGAGGAAGTTTATGAAATGCCGGAGCGTCAAAAGGTTAAAGACATCGATAGTAGCTTACCTATGCAAGATTCAATTCTATCTCTTCAATTAGGTCGAGCATTATTGACACTTGCTTCTAAATCAGATGGAGACAATCTTGTCCAAAAAATAGCAACAATGCGCGCTACTGTTTCTCAAGGGATGGGCCTGACGATACCATCAATTCAAATTTCAGATAATTTAGAGCTAGAGCCAAACTCATATCGAATTGTCTTACGAGGCGGTGTGATTGGAGAGGGTGTTGTGTATACGGATCGCCTTATGGTTATTGCGGGCCAAGATATTCAACAGAATATCGAAGGTATTCAAGAGCGAGAACCAGCTTTTGGGATGTCTGCAATTTGGGTGACAGAATCAGTACTTGATAGTTTAGGTGAACTTTTCGTTCAAGCAATGGGTCCAGTCGCCGTTGTGATGACTCATATGACGCAAGTTGTGCATGCGCATGCTCCGGAACTTTTGAGTAGAGAGGATGTTGCATCAATGGTGGAAGCCCTTCGTGGACAATCGCCGCATTTGATTGAAGAAGAGATGGGCAATCGGATGAGTATTTCAAGATTGCACCATGTCTTAAAGGAGCTTCTTGAAGAAAGAGTGCCCATCAAAGATTTATCTACCATTATTGAAACAGCGTCAGATTGCGTAGACCTCTCATTGATAGATTGTGTTGAACAAGTTCGTTGTTCCATAAAACGCCAAATCTGCGCTACCGTTGCGAGATCCGGGGGTCAGGGTAAGCAGATCATTCCTTGTGTGGTCTTAGACCCACGCTTAGAAGAAATTCTGGAAAATGAACAGGCTCAAAATGAAGCTATGGCAGCAGCGGTGCATCATGCAGCTTTGCCACTTGTTGCAGATAGTCTCCCAGTTGTTGTTATTGCTTCTGGGCAAGCTCGAAGAAAATTGCGAAGCCAAATTTCAGGCGAAACTGATTCTGTTGTGGTATTAAGTCGCGAGGAAATAGTTCCAGAAGTAGAGTTGCATATTGTGGGAACTGTCAAATCTCCGGTGTAAGTTGGAAATGAATTTAGGATATTTATTATGAGTGTGGCAAACAACGATAAACAAAAAACAGTTGCATATGCGCGTAGTCTTTTGCAATCGAGCTCCTTAGTGACAAACTTTGAAAAAAAAGTAGAGCTAGGAATTGCTGAAATTCGTAATTTGATGGGCGAATTTATTCAGAATGAATCTGCGGGTCGGCTGTCGCCTGCTCTTGCGAGTGCGCATGAAATACTTATAAAA
>CAJWSE010000062.1 GCA_913046275.1 uncultured Phycisphaerae bacterium
ACCAGTTGCTAGACGCTCAGATTGCACCGCCTGAATATGACATGACTGTTGCGAACCAACTACTGCAACCACACTAATTCCGATGATAGCAATTGCAATCGCAGACTCTACAAGCCAAAAGCCTCGGCGATTTGGTTGCGTATAAATACTCATCCTGTCACCACCGAACTCATTTTGAAAATCGGCAAGATAATTGCCATCGCAATAAATCCAACTACAGCTCCCATAAAAATAATCATTGCGGGTTCAAGTAAACTGGTGAACGTTTTTACCGCATCATGCAATACACGATCATAATACTCAGATATTTCTTCAAGCACATCGCCTAATTTTCCTGACTCTTCCCCTGCTGCAATCATCTGAATTACTGGCATAGGCAACAACTTTGTCCCATAAAGAATTTCATTGATGCGACGCCCTTCTTTAACACCTTCCCCTACATCAGACCACAATGCGTGATAGTATCTATTTCCTGAAATATTACTTGTTACTTCCAGTGCGCTAATCATGGGGACACCTGCATTAACAAGTTCGCCAAGTGTTTGCAACGAACGAGTGATATACAATGCACAAAGCATTTTACGAACGACTGGAAATTTCAATTTACTTAAGTCAATGTATGAACGGCCAAGTCTCGTTTTTGACATCAAAATTACCAGAGCACTACACATTGACATCGCTATTGGTAATGCCCACCAATATAGAACCATCCACGCGCTTAACTTCATGAGAAAAATTGTTGGCCAAGGTAAAATTGCTTCTTTACCAGCAAATACAGTCGAAAAACGAGGCAATACAAATGTCAATAGAAAAATAGTAACAACTGTGGCTAACCCTCCAATTACTGCAGGATAAATACTTGCTCCTACAATCAATTTTTTCGTTTTAATTTGGCGATTAATAATTGTTGCAATTCGATCAAGCATATGACCAAATGAACCAGACAATTCACTTGCTCGGACCATATTAATATACAAAGGAGAGAATAATTTTGGGTATTTTGAAATTGCGTCTGAGAAAGTGCAACCAGATTCTAAATCTTCTCTAATGGAAACTAGTGTCTCTCGCAATTGTTTATTTTCAACATGGCTACTAATACTATCAATTGCCACCCGCAAACTAATTCCCGCTCGAACCATAACTGCAAGTTGAGTCGTGAAGTCTAATACATCTTTTTTCGTTGGCCAATTACCCGCATTGAGTATCGCCCAGACTTTCTCTTTCCAATTTGATGATTTTGTTTTTAGAGGAACAAGGCGAATAATGTGACCGCCATGGCGCTGAATCAGACTAGCAGCACCAGATGCCGATCCTGCTGCAATCTGGCCTACGAGCAAATCTCCACTTTCTTGTTGCAATTCATATCGATAGCTTGGCATTACATTCTCCTTTTAAGCAGCAAGGTTCATTTTTAGCCGCTGTGGGTCTGTAGAGTTTGCAATTGCAATATCACGTTCGACAAGTCCATTAAAAACTAGCGTTGCGATGGAGGCATCTCTCGCAATCATGCCTTTGCGACTGTTTGTTTCGATCACGTTTGGAATTTCAAACGTTCGTGATTCTCGGATAATGTTTCGAACAGCTGGATCGCAGAGAAGAATTTCAACAGCAGGGACCATTCCACCTCCAATTTTGGGGAGTAGAGTTTGCGAAATTACTGCTTTTAATGTGTTCGCGAGCATCGAGCGTACTTGGGACTGTTGATTTGCAGGATACATATCGATAATTCGTTCAACAGTCTGCGAAGCATTTACAGTATGTAGTGTAGAAAAAACTAAGTGGCCTGTTTCTGCTGCTGAGATTGCAAGGGAAGTCGTTTCTAAATCTCGCATCTCGCCAACCAAAATAATATCGGGGTCCTGTCGAAGCGCATGCTTTAACCCAGACGCAAAGCTAGGCATATCTCGACCAAGCTCTCGTTGTTCAACTAAACAGCAGTCTGATTTAAATATATATTCCACCGGATCTTCAAGCGTAATAATGTGTCTTGGTTTTGTATTATTAATACCTTGCAGAAGTGACGCTAGTGTTGTTGATTTACCTGAACCAGTATCGCCTGTAACGAGAACAAGACCGCGAGGAAGAGTGGCCAATGGCCCAATAGCACGCGGCAGATTCAGTGAATCAAGTGGTGGAATTTTTGTTTTCACAGCCCGCATTGCAATAGCAGGCAAACCACGCTGAATGTGGACATTAATACGGTATCGACACTTAGATGTTGCCCAAGACAAATCAACGTCCTTCTGTTCATGCAATCTTTGTTGATGTGTATCATTTAGAATTGTCTTTAAATACTCGCGCAAATCCATTTCTTCCAGAATGGGATGATTAACTTGAACCAGTTCAGTATCAATTCGAAGCATTGGCGGTTCTCCTGACACAAGATGAATATCCGAAGCGCCCTGTTCTGAAGCAGTATTAAGAATATTATGTATATTCATAATTCACACTTCGACAGCTACTACAAGCAACATTACAAAGGCACGTTTGAATATCACAAATGTGCTACTCGTAGCGATTAGAAGGTTGAGTGACGCGTTTCGTTTAGTTTATACCGGGCATATCGAACGCACCGTGCCCCTGCACTTGCATTGTAGGTTTCCACCAGCCAGATTTCAAAAGTGTTTGCGAAAGCGCCGTTGGGGGAATATAAGCAAGTGTTCCAATCAGTTTCCAGGCCACAGGACTATTACTCGCGAAATCTTCCCGACGAATAACAATTGGGATACGGCATTGTATGGAAGACCACCGAGGGACTGTCTGCTGCGCTGCCTCTAGACCTTTATATAAAACTCGGCTGCCCGAAGTGACTGTATAGTTAAAATTCTTCAGTTGGAGTGGTTCATCATTTGTATTAGAAATCTCAAACTCCGCCTCGATTGCCACTGCTTCTGGTGTTGATTGCACAATTGTTGATTTTGCAAATTGAGAAACTGGCGCTCTCACTCCACAAGCTGTTAATGAACATGCGAAAAAGCAGAGGATAGATAATCTAATCATGGTACTACTTTACCAACTCAATGCAATATTTGCGCAGCCAAAGAATATGAATAATTATTGAAAGAGTAGGTTTGGCTTGGGATCAGTTAAAAACGGCTGCACAAATGTATCGTTTACCATGACAATATGGTCTTCAGCATATGGCAACATTGGTTGATAGTGCGAATATTGATTCCACCAAACCGATAGTGCCACAAGGATAATCATCGCGCACCAAGACGCCAGTTCACCCTGGCGCTTATGCCGATTTGCATAGAGTAGGCCAACACATACGGTAACTGTAAAAATTTTATACACCGCAAGAGGCCATATAGAATCTGTCGCATGCAGCAACCAAACAGCAATTGGGTTTCCCTCACTCATTCCAACAGTGGTTAGATAGGAAAGTGTTAAGAAAAGATCTGCCAGCGAGAGCGCTACGACGCCACCTAAAAGCCATGTTACTCGTTCTGAGCGTTGATAGTCGCGCTGATTCTCGGTGGAAGGTTGGTGCAATAAATAGGTCATAAATCTTATGTTTTCTACAAGCCAAAAGGGCATAATTTCTTGGCATGATTGGAATCGAATAGATAACCCTACGACATAAATCAAAATTTCGTTTATTTTGATTTTTTGAGAAAATAAGTATCTTTATAAGACCTAGAACTTGACAATAACTTGATTTTCGATATCAATACGCAGCATCACTACTCTTTTCTCATTTCTTGACCGAACGAGGTTTTAATGACGACGATACTACCTTTAATTCAACAGCATGATGGGTTTGCTTTTGACTCAAATAATTTTGCGATGACCTCATTTACAACGTCCACTTTTATACTGCCACAACTTAACGCACTAATAAGTGAATGGAATGATGACAACGAAGGTGATAAAGAAAAAAACAAGCTCCGATAGAAATTGACCCTGATTTAGAAGATGGTGACGAACACGATGATGGCGACCAGAAAATAAGCCCATTCGATGAGGGTGAAGAAGAGACAAACAGCGAAGATGAGGATGAGTTTGAGCAGTATTTATTTGGCGAGAACGAGGATTAATTCGTTGCAATTTTTACTGTTCGTTTGAGCGCCCATGTTTCCCAAGTGCGGATAGTTCAAGCGCTTTGCACAATCGCTGGATTGGCTGGTGATTGCCGAATTCTTCAAGTATTTCTGCCATTTTCTCAGCTTGCGCACCGCCATTTGAGCGATACAGTTTTCGATGCGCCTCTTTCATCGCATTAATTTGATCCGCAGGATAACCTCGACGGGTCATAGCCACAATATTCACCGATCGCACTTCGGCAGGCGAGCCCTCAACAATCATGTAGGGGGGGACATCCCTTGTTATACGAGCAAGCCCACCAACATATGAACAACGACCGATACGCGAAAATTGATTAATTCCTGCCCCACCACCAAGTGTGGCGCAATCTTCAACGGTGACATGGCCAGCAAGCATCACTTGATTCGCAATCACAAGCTCATTTCCAAGCATGCAATCATGAGCAACATGAGAACTCACCATAAGTAAATTATCATTACCAATTTTAGTTACTCCGCCACCGTCACCAGTTCCTCGATGGATCGTGACATGTTCACGTATTTCATTTCGATCACCTATGATAAGATTAGTTTCTTCCCCGTTAAATTTTTTGTCTTGTGGATCACCGCCGAGCACGCTAAACGGGTAAATACGATTGTCAATACCAATTAGGGTATTACATTGAACTGTAACGTGATTCAAAAGAACGGTGCCTGCGCCACTGTGTACTCTTGAGCCAATGACACACAATGGCCCTACGACTGCGCCATTCTCAATTATGGCAGTGGGATCTATAACCGCTGTTGGATGAATCATGGACATAATTAACTTTGCTCCGCATCTACCATCATAAACCGAATTTGTGCTTCGGCGGCCAGCTTTGAGCCTACAAATGCCTTGCATTGTAATGCTGCCGTTCGTAAGCCTGCGCGAATTGAGACCGCTTCTAATATGAGTTGGTCACCAGGAGTTACTGGGTGGCGTAACTTTACTTTATCAAGACTTAGCAGAACAGCAAGTTTACCAGTGTGTTCAAGTTTTCGACTCATGAGAAGCCCGCCTAGCTGCGCCATTGCTTCAACGATTAGTACGCCTGGCATAATTGGTGTACCAGGATAGTGGCCCTGGAAAAATGGTTCATTTATAGATACATTCTTTACACCAACCGCTTTTTCAGTACCTACCATCTCAACAACACGATCAACAAGAAGCATCGGATAACGATGAGGCATAATTCGCTGAATATCTCGAATGTCCATCTCAGAGCTTGATGCAACAAGGGAATTCCGACTCGACACTTTATTCTGTTCAAGAATCGCTTTGCAAAGCTTCCTATTAAGCGCATGCCCCGAACGGCTAGCCACAATACGACCCTGAATACGAGCTCCCGCTAAATAAAGGTCGCCAACTATATCTAATATTTTATGTCTTACGGGCTCATTATCAAATCTATAAACATTTTCGATTGGGCCATCTTCGCCAATGACAAGAATCTCAGATGGCGTTAGGTGTGTGCACATGCCTTGCTCTTGCAAGGCTCTTGCTTCTTCTTCTAGACTAAATGTCCGGGCTGGAGCAACATCTGTTACGTAAGTTCCGCTGGCACTATTCCATGCTTGCGTTTGCCTAGAAATGCGTGTCGTTTCCCCTTCATAATCTAAGTCGTACACAATATGCAAACCTTCCTGAGTCGAAGGAAATGCTGAAATCATTGCATTACCATCTTGAATACAAATGGGCTCAGTAACACGAAGAATTGATCTGGGTTGATCTTGCTCTACAGCGCCGGCTTCTAGCAACGCCTCTATAAAAGGCATTGAGGAGCCATCACCGCATGGGACTTCTGGCCCATCAATACGAATGATTGCATTATCGATGCCTATACCCGACAAAGCAGACATCAGATGCTCAATCGTTTCAACTGAAATATCGCCAGTGCAAATTGTTGTTCTTCTAGGCCTATCGTCAGTATTGGCAACCAGTGCCGGAATCTGAATATTTGGTTCAATATCTGTTCGTTCAAAAACGATCCCCTCACCTGCCGCTGCTGGCATGATGATGAGATCAACATGTTTACCAAGAAGCAAACCCTTACCGCTGATGGTAACTGGCTTTGCAAGAGTATGTTGCATAGCCATATGACTTGCATATCTGCTCATTGATTCGGTTAGTTGAGAAGCTGGGTTTGTCATTAGTTCTTGACCGACCCACATTGGGCTTAATGGTCTATTACTTTCGCATACTCTGCGAGGATTGTGGGTAGTTTACGCGTAGATG
>CAJWSE010000063.1 GCA_913046275.1 uncultured Phycisphaerae bacterium
TAATTTTTTGTTTGCAGAAGAAATTGGTTTTGTTGGTGCAATCGCTGCTGCAAAAAACCTCACTGTTCCAAAAAAATCACGTCTACTCTGCCTCGAAACATCAAGGAGTTTCCCAGAGTCACCTATTGGCGGGGGACCCATTCTTCGCGTTGGTGATAAAACAAGTGTATTTGGTCCAGAACTTACAAATACTGCGACTGAAATTATGAATGCACAGAAAAATTTTGCGTGGCAACGCAAACTAATGCCGGGTGGAACCTGCGAGTCTACTGCGTTCTGCGAATACGGATATCTATCTACTTGTTTGTGTTTAGCGCTGGGGAACTATCACAACATGCAAGATATTGATCAAGTGCTGCAAAAGAACAAAGCCGCAAATGTTGCTCCTGAAATAATTTCAGTAAGTGATTTTCATGGGCTTGTTGAGATGTTAAAAATTATCTGTCGCGATTTAGATAAGACGAGGAAGTCGAAGCTTCGCCGAGATTTAGAAAATCGTCTGACACGTTACAGTAAACTTCTTCATTAGAGAATGCAAGGTTAATTGACTTTTTCGAGCATGACATCAGGTGCAATATCCACAGAATTGATGAAAATCTGATTTCGAAGCGTCTCGATGGCTCTGGCACGGTTACCAGTTTCGTAGAACGACTGACGAACAACCATCGCCGCGGCGTTACGAACTGCCATATCTACCTGATTATTGATCATAATGGGAAATAGGGCTTCAATTCGCTCCTGTGGTTCAAGGTGTTGGCGAGCTTCCCAGATACAGAAAATTGAGACCGACCGCTGGTCAGATAGCACGTTAGCAATCTCCTCTGAAAGGAGTATTTTTTCGATAAAGTCGCTCCCTTGCTCGATGTAAGGATCATCGTGTTGCCAGACTTCGCTGAAATCTTGATAATTCATCGAATCAAGTTCGCGGCGCAAGTGCTCCATTTCTAACCGCATCTCTTCACGCTGGAAATCATCCATTTCATCATGATGATCCTCAAAATCTACCTGCAATTCCGCAAGTTGTTTTTCTAACTCCCACTGATCATCAAAGCTATCGTGACTATCAACCATCTGCATCACATACTGCATCATGTCTGCGGGTAGATCTTCTAATTCTTCACCATTAACAATCATGCGCATTTCAACATCCGAGCCGTCTACTTTGAGTTGTTTTTCTAACTCCCACTGATCATCAGAGCTATCCTGACCATCAATCATCTGCATCACATACTGCATCATGCCTGCAGGTAGATCTTCTAATTCTTCACTATTAACAATCATGCGCATTTCAACATCCGCGCCGTCTACTTGGAATTGAACTTCTTTCTCAATGACTTTGTCCGGCTTCGCCGTTGAGGTAGGCTGCGATGTTTTAGTACATCCAATAAAAGTCACTACTGTAAGTATTCCAAAGAGGATTGATTTGATAGCCATGTCTAATTCCTTTGTTAAATCTGCTCTTAATGACAGGCAGAATAACGAATCCGCATGATATCTATTGTGATTTATTCCATAGAACTAGAAAAATCAATAGATAATCGATTGATTTGGGTAGCGGAGCATTCAATAGCAGTGATTTTGAGGCCATGTGTTTCTAATGATTCACCTTGTTCAGGAACATGACCTAATTGGGCAAGGATAAAACCAGCAATTGTGTCATATTCTTCATCTTCAGGAAGTTCAAGACCAAGTGCATCATTAAAATCATCAAGGCTATAACGACCATCAACATGAACTACATTTTCGTTAAAGCGCTTTAATTCTGGTTCGTCTATTTCAGCATCATCGTGTTCGTCGCGAATTTCACCGACAATTTCTTCAAGCACGTCTTCGATAGTAACCAGTCCAGCGGTACCCCCATATTCATCAATCACCACGGCCATGTGAACTTCACTTGTTTGAAAGTCTGCAAGCAATTCCTGAACCGGTTTTGTGTCTGGAACAACAATGGGTTTACGTAAAATTTGTTTCAATTCAAATTCGTTGGCGTTAGATCCAAGAAAGCCAATCATATCTTTAACATATAAAATTCCAAGAATCTGGTCCAAGTTCTCTTCATAGACAGGTATTCTCGAACGGCCTGATTCTAAAACAAATGAACGAATATCAGAAATATTATTTGTGATTTCGATGCCTTCAATATCAGTCCGAGGCGTCATAATTTCGCCTACATCTGTATCACTTAAATCTACAACATTTTCTAACATTTCTGCTGCTTCCGCTGGAATACCACCCTCACGTTGCGAATGCTCAATTGAACGAAGAAGTTGCTCTTCAAGATTGTTAATTCCATCTGATTGTTTTAAATTTGCACCTGTTAATCTGCGTGCGATTTCTGCCCAACCTTCGACCCACCAACGATACGCTGGGTTCAAACATGAAGCAAGTCTAAGAAAATACCAACTCTTGACTACTACACCTATTGGAACTGCTCGTGCAATTGCACTAGAAATCACTGATGCAGTTAACCAAAACACAATCACAGCGAGCACAGCGCTAGTGATATAAGCTTGCAAAGTTAACGGAGATTTACCTACGATTGCAACAAAAGTATAAATCATACACACGAAGCTAATCATTTTTAGAAGCAACAGTGATTGCAACGCAGGCTCATATTCTTTTTCAATCCATATACCACGTTGCGCGCTTCCTTTTAACTCTAATTCGTGTTGTAAGACCACCGGTGTTGTCATGAGCATTGCGCGCTCGATTGTTGCAGACCATGTGGCCACAACTATGAGAATGAACAATAGTATCCATAGTATTAAAATCATGATGCATTGCTCCAAACAGATCCAACGCCAATTGCATTCAGAACTCGGTCTTCCTCTGCGTGCATAATTGCGTGCCCCTCTTCATCAAGATCATCAAACCCGCAACAATGAAGTATACCGTGCACAATATAAAGGAGGAGTTCATTATGTACGTTATGGGCTCTAGTAGCAGCTTCTGCTTCTGCAACATCGATGCAAATTGCAATATCAGCATAGACCGTATCTGTATTACTACCGTGATCAAAAGTAAGAACATCGGTTGCGTTATCTACTTGAGAATGCTTAATATGCAACATAGACATTACTTCTTCATCAACCACCTGAACGGATAAATCGTACTCATGTTTATCTAAAAACAAAAGTGCCGCCTTAGACTTTTCTTCTAACCATTTGTAATTGAGTTCCGCATCACCTAAAACAGTGATGCTGGCCGGCGGAGGGTGGTCGTTTTGTTCGAGGTTCTCTTCCATTTCTATGCACAATATACAGTGAAAACCACAAAAAACAAATTATGAAACGGTTACAGGAGTTACCGGAACTATATGTGGCTTGCAACGTGCCTCAAACTCACTTCGATACTTATTTACAATTGTTCGAACTGCCCAATTATTACCATCCGAGAGTCCGCAAATGGTGGTACCTGGAATAATACCCATAGAGCCTGCGACCTCTAAAAGCTGATCAAGGTCATTCATTGAGCCGGACCCAGATTCAATTCTGCAAAGCAATTTATATATCCAATCAGCACCTTCCCGGCAAGGAGTACACTGGCCACAGGATTCGTTTTTATAAAATCGGGAAATATTGCGAGCAACTGCGACCATATCAGTATCTTCATCAAAGATTGTGGGGCACGCTGTACCCAGCCCCATAACATCATATTTTTTGCCGATATCAAAGTCCATTTCCGCATCAAATTGATCTTTACCAAGAATGCCCATGCTGACTCCGCCGGCAATTGCACCTTTAAAAGCTCGTCCATCTTTCATCCCACCAGCATACTTGTCAACTAACGTTCGTAATGTAATACCGAGTGGTACTTCAAACACATCAGGATTATTAACATGTCCAGATACACCCATAAGTTTTAAGCCGTAACTTGCTGGTCCACCAATTGTTGATTCACAACCAAACGACTTCCACCATGCTGCGCCCTTTTCAACAATTAAAGTTACAGCTGCTAATGTTTCTACATTATTAATAATTGTGGGTCTTCCAAATAAACCGCTTACTGCAGGGAAAGGTGGCTTAATTCTTGGCCACCCACGTTTTCCTTCAACCGCTTCAAGTAGCGCTGTTTCTTCGCCACAAATATATGCGCCCGCACCACGATGCAATGTACACTCCACCGCAAAATCTGTTGCACCATTTAAAATTCCTTGTTTTCCAAAAATGCCATTCTTATACGCTTCGTCAATCGCATTTTGCATGACTTTGGCTTGAGTTTCCCACTCGCCACGCATAAAGAAATACACAGTATCTAGTTTACATGCGTAGCACGCAATCGCAATACCTTCGATTACAGAGTGGGGGTCAAAATCTACCAGCAAGCGATCTTTAAAAGTACCTGGTTCTGCTTCGTCACAGTTGACGCATAGGTATCTGGGTTTGCCATCTGGCTCAGGAAGAAACGTCCATTTTACACCGCAGGGAAATCCAGCGCCGCCGCGACCCCGCAGCTCTCCATCCTTAACAATATTTACAACTTCTTCTGGTTTCATAAGCAGAGTCCGTTTGAGTGTTTCATAACCACCAGAAGCAACATAGTCAGCAAATGAAAGCACCCTACGATCTTCGCGTTTAGCAGGAATATTCCTTGTTAAGAATCGTTCAATCATAAGATTCATCCTTTGATCGAATTTCTATTTCATCAATTGTTGTCCTTCGCAATGTCACATTGCCTTCAACTTTCTCTTCTACAGAACGATGCAATCCTTTCTTTGCGGAATCTGACTTTACAGCGTGAAGAATATGGCCAACGAATTCACCAAGACAACGCATAAGTGGTTTATTTCGGTTTTTTGACATCATGATTTGTTTTTACACTCTGTAATAAGCTGATCAACCTTTGCAATAGTAAGCTTATCGTGTTGAATACCATTAACTAGTGCACAAGGCGCATTGTCACATGAACCTAGACATTCCATTGTTAAAAGCGAAAACATGCCATCTTCTGTTGTTCCATGCACATCAACTTTTAAGGTTTGTTTAATGTGATCAACAACTGCCTTGTGCCCACATACTTCACATGCGATAGATTGACAAATGCCAAAAATATATTTGCCCATTGGTTCACTGTGATAATCTTCATAAAATGAAACAACATCCGCAACCTGTGCTGGGGTGATTGAAAGAATATGCGCAATTTCAACCATCGCTTGCCATGGAATATATCCATATTCATGCTGAACCTCATGCAGCGCCGTCATGAGGGCACCTTGGCCAGTTGCGTACCTTGGCATAATTTCATTTGTTATCTTATTTTTTAGCACTTCTGTGAGATAGGGCTCCGGGCGCTGTTCAATTGTAAGTTTTGCAGATTGTTTTGGTTTCCAAGACATAGTTTTCCTTACCTATCTAATTCGGCAGCAATAATATTCAGAGAACCAAGAATTGCAACAAGGTCAGCAAGTTGATGACCCTCAAACATTTTTGCGAAGGTTTGGAAGTTAATAAATGAACAAGGCCTAGGGGCAACTCGCCAACTGCATGGCCCACCATCAGAAACAATAAAGAAACCATATTCACCGTTTGGACCTTCAATTGCACCGTAGCATTCCCCAATGGGTGAAGTCCAGCCATGATTTGGCATAAATACTTCGAACTGCTGAATAGTACCTTCAATCGAGTTATAAACATCTTCTTTGTCTGGAATGGTCATACCGCCACCAGGTAGAACATTAAGTGGGCCACCAGGAATATCGTCAATCAGCTGGCGGATAATATGGCAGGACTGCCTGATTTCCTCTAAACGAACATGGTATCTCGCCAAGCAATCACCAGTTGTTGCAATTGGAACATTGAAATCAACAGGAGATGAACCCTGTCCATCCCAGTTATCTTTATAGCAGAGGTAAGGCTCATCTTTTCGCAAATCTCGAGTAACTCCAGATGCTCTAGCAAGCGGTCCTGTGAGTGACCAAGCAGTTGCTTCTTCTTTTGAAATTGTACCAATGCCTTCAACACGATCAATAAAAATTCTGTTTGTATTCAGCAAAGTTTCAACATCGCCAATTGCTTTTGGCATTCGTATATCAATAAAGTTATGCACCATCTTTTGAAATGTTGCTTCACATGGAAGGTCGTTCTTTAATCCCCCAACTCGTGTGTAATCAGGATGAAATCTTTGACCCGAAACGTAATCCATAATGTCATAAACATGTTCGCGTTCGTTAAAACCGTACAGGAATCCCGTGAACGCACCAAGATCCAGTGCAGCTGCACCAACGCAGAGAAGATGATTTTGAATTCTCCCGAGTTCACATAAAATTGTTCGTAGCACCTTGCAACGTGGAGT
>CAJWSE010000064.1 GCA_913046275.1 uncultured Phycisphaerae bacterium
TCACTAAATTTAGCCGCACCCATTAATAACTCAGCTTTTTGCTCATCAATTAGCTGCGGGCGAACTCCAGTAGTATGCTCGGCGAAATTCAAATCATCAAGTTTCATCGAGGGGATTATTTTTAACACTTCATTTAGAAATGTTTTTTTGCCATGAATTGGAACTTCATAGCCAATGTTTTTATAAATAAACTCCCTAATATCTTTGTCTTTCATCAAATGAAACAAAGTCTTAGCGGTGCCTTCAGAAAAGTGAAACGATTCTATGAATCCCCTCGCCGTTTTTGCATTAAATCGTTCAAGAACAGGCAACATAAGAGCTGTCGGCCCAAATCTAGTAACCCCCTCCTTGGTCATATCGGGGTCACCATGTACCGCGGCAAATGGCAATTTTGGATTCTGAACGGTATAAACCTTTCCATTCAATACTTCTGGGCCGAAATAGAAACTACCAGAAACTGGAAGCACGGAATAATGTGCCCCTTTTCCCATTGTTTGCGCAAGATGTAGGCTATACGTGCCTGCAGAAACAACTAGAAATTTACAGTGTATGGTGTCTCCTTGTTTCACCTGGACTTGGAATCCCGTATCTGTTCGAGTAATTTTGATGGCTTCATGAGACAACTTTACATCAACCGTTTTATCTGCAACTTGCTGCGCTTGCCGTACACAATTTTCAGTAACGCCTCCATAATCAATCGCCCACCCGTCAGGGTCATACAAACCAAAAATTGTTTCTTCACGCTGTTTGCCATCTATCAATGCAACATGCGGCTCAATATCTGCTATTTCACTTGCGTCAACTTCACGCAATGTAGGGTACAAATCGGCAATTGTAGAAAATCGTTCTTTTACAAAACGCACTTCTGATTCACCAACACCAAGCAGCATTTTTCCATAATTACGTTTAAGTGAATCATCACCTGACGCATTATTGACAAACTGCAACATCATGTCTGCTCCACTTCGTACATGTTCAGCCTTATCACGACTGTAATTCGTTTCTATATCACCACAATGCAATGTTTGGCTATTTGCATGCGCATTAGAATTCAGTGGATCTAGGTGATCATATTTCTCGATTAAACATATCCGCGCAACATCACTGTGCACTGCTAGGTTATAGAGCAAGGTCGCGCCGCTAATTCCGCCACCAATAATTAAAACTTCATATTCTCGATTTGCCATGTCTGGTAGAGTAACACTTGAAGGAGCAAAGGATGAACTTAGAATTTCCACATTTTTGTACTTGTGATGAAAAAATTTCGAAAGTCAGTTCTTATCAAATTGATGTCAAAGAACATGGCAACGGAACACTGGTAAGCCAAAATATAAAATGCCACAGTGTACGACTCGCAGAAACCAAACCAGGTGGAGCATACGACTGGCATCCAGCGCCTCGAAGACAATACGTTATTACCCTGGCAGGCAGCGTCGAATTCACCTTCGGTAACGGTGAAATGCTCACCATAAAACCAGGCGATATTTTTCTCGCTGATGATTTAGAGGGCAAAGGACACAAATGGCAAATCATTAGCGATGAACCTTGGCGTCGCCTCTACGTGCATCTGGACAAGGCGCCAGCCACGTAATTAATCTTCTTGACTTGAAATTTCTTCCGCTTCCTTCGCAGGATCTGGTGTCAGTTTTGCTGGTGGCAAATCAGTGTTTTTTTGCTGCTCAATTTCTCTATTCGATTGCAGATCTGCCTCGGCATCAATTTCGTCACCGATACCTTTAATCCCTTTTTTAAACTCAATGATAGATTTACCCAAGTTTCGACCAACCTCTGGCAGTCGTTTACCAAAAATTAAAAGGCCAATTACAAGTAGGACCGTAATTTCGGCCCAACCAGGCATGCCGGCTAAAGCTAGGTTTTGAGTTGCAAAGATTGATATTGTCATGAGTCTTTTCCTTGACTTAAATACGCAGTGCTGTCATTCTATCGGAGAGAGGGGCACTTATCTATCCCCTATTTGGCATAAATCATACAACTGACCGATGTATACAACATATGAAACTACTTTCCCTTACATGCACAACCATTCTTATTGGGCTTATAAGTTGTACTAACACGAAAACTGCGCCTAAAGTGGACACTTCTGTTACGAATTATTCAAAACCACTTAAGCCAGGTCAGCCAGCGCTAGAATTCGTTACATATCAAGAATGGCCCGATATAGGGCGCGCATGGCAATCGCGGGACTTATTCCTACAAGATTCCGTTGACTATAGCATAGAGTGGTTTAAAGCACCTTCGAGCAAAATGTGGTTCCCGATTGAAGGGGTCACGCATGAACAAGCAAAAAAATCTGTCATAGAATTTAAGAAAATTCTCCAAGTAGCTTCTTCCGAAGAGGAGTTCATAAGCGCCATTAAGGATCGTTTTAATGTCTATCAATCAGTAGGATGCGATGGTGATGGGACTGTCCTCTTCACTGGATATTACTCGCCTGACTTTCAAGCATCTCGTACACAAAGCAATCAATTCAAAGCACCGCTCTATAATAGACCTGATGATTTAGCCACAGATCCACACTCTGGGCAACCGCTAGGACGGCTAACTTCATCAGGCGCTATTGAACCCTGGCCATCCAGAAAAGCGCTTGAGTCATCTGGAGAACTTCATGGGACCGAACTTGTATACGTTCGTGACGACCTTGACGCCTACACAATTCATGTCAACGGCTCTGCAAGACTTCGAATGGACGATGGCGAGATTGCATACATTGGCTATGCTGGCAAAACAGATAAACCATACAAAGGACTTGGGCATTCTGTCTTGGAAGCAGGGCTCATCCCACCCGATGGTTTATCACTTCGTGCTATCCGAAGAATGTATAACAAAAACCCAGAACAAATCAAAAGTTTAATTGACAATAATGAATCTTATGTCTTTTTTAGAGAATACGATGGAAGCAACTGGCCTGCAGGCTCACTTGGAGTGCCAGTAACGGCAAGACGGTCGGTAGCAACAGATAAAAAGATTTTTCCACGTGGTGGCGTGGTGCTTGTCGACACGACTGTGCAAAATCTCGCCGGTAAATCCGATTCATTTACGCAATTTATGACTGACCAGGATACCGGCGGAGCAATTCGTGCACCTGGACGAGCGGATCTCTTTATGGGTGTTGGGCCAACTGCTGGCATTAAAGCTGGTGGACAATACGCAGAGGGGCGATTGTTTTATCTCTTCTTAAAACCAGAATCAATCGCAAGCGTCGAGCCGTAACGCTGGAGGCCACTTCCGTACACCTTTTCCGTTTCTTTCATCACCTTGTATCTTCATAGTTCCATCAAACCCAATGGCTTCGTCGTAATAATGCATATCACGAGAAGGGTCAAAGGACGCTGCAAAATTAAAGAATACTTCGCTTAGGGAATCAATATTGATGCCATCATCAACAACAAATAAAAGTGATGCCGATGGATTGAGTTTATGCATTGACTGCAATGCTCTTGCACCATCGCCCCCAAGCTGTTTAGCAACAGATTCAATAATGAGAGCCCCCTCTTTTGGCTTTGCACTAGTAGCATCAAATCCGATTTTGCCACCCGCCCCAAGAGCTGGCGCAGCATGATCGAGAATATCTACGGCGCCACGAACAACTTCGATATCGTTATGAATATCAATTCCCGATAGAGTATCAAGCACCTCTCGTTCATCATGTACATTGACATGATCATTAACAACAACAATCATTTTTGTCCAAGCAAGCTGGCCGGCACCCCAAATCGCATGCATCACTTTTCGAGCTTGTTCAGCATATTCTGGTTTAATTTTGACAAATACGCAATTGTGAAATGTACCGAATTCAGGAAGGTGATAATCGATAATCTCTGGAATCATAACTTGCAATAATGGCAACATAATTCGCTCAGTCGCTTTACCCAGGTAATAATCCTCCTGAGGAGGAGGACCTACAACTGTCGCCGGAAATATAGGATTTTTCCTATGCGTAACAGCCGTTACATTTACTATTGGATAGCGATCTGGCATCGAGTAAAAACCTGTATGGTCACCGAATGGGCCTTCAAACACCGCACCCTCACCCAGTTCGCTATCCTCGGGATCCCAACCACAGTGCCCACAATCTGTATTGACATACCCCTCAATTACAAATTCACTGTTTGCCGGAACCCATAGAGGAACGGTCTTTGCACGAACCAATTTGAGCCCCTTGCCCTGCAGATAGCCGGCCATTAGCAACTCGCTCATACCTGGTGGTAATGGACATGTAGCTGCATAAGGAAGAACTGTCTCCCCACCAAAACAAATTGCAATCGGCATAGGCTCGCCTATTTCTTTCCAAGAACGCCAGTGGGCGGCTCCATCATGAGTTAGATGGCAATGCATAGCTAAATGCGTTTCATCAATGAGTTGAGAGCGATACATCCCGATATTGTGTGATTTTGGTTTAGGCACATTACGATCATCTGCATGAATTGTGTGCATACCAGCAAAAGTAATAAATCGGCCTTCGCCACTTGAGGTGCCTGACTGCACTGCTGAAAAATCATATCCCACTTTTTCAGGATTACCATCAAATGGCCAACATTTTATGATTGGCAAACGTTTAAGATTTACATCACCTTCTTTTGTCGTCAACACAACTTCTTGGCACACAGCACGTTTAACACGCTTAGGCTTCATGCTCAGCAACGGCTTAAATTGTTTTGCCATGCGAATCAAATCTTTCAGCCCAGATGGCGGCTTCATTTGAGTAAACTGGCGAATTCTTGATGCAATTTCATCAAACCCTTCCCCCCCAAGCGCCTGCTCCATTCTGTAGTAAGAACCAAAGGTATTAATCACTAATGGAAAATCGCAACCTTTGATATTCTCAAGCAATAATGCTTGCCCGCCGCGCACTTCGCGACCAGGATCAAAAGAATTCGCTGTTGCGCTTGCTGTAGGTGCTTCTTTAAAAGCCTCTTGTTGAGCAAGCGCCGTGACTTCAAGAAAAGGCGATACTTCTTCTGAAATGCGAAGCAACTCGCCTTCGTTTTCTAATTGCTTCAAGAACGATTGTAAACATGCATGAGACATCTTGGAATGGTACACTCTATTAGTGTCAGCGATAAAAATTCAAGACGTTGAGAAAACATATAAAGGGAAAGTGCACGCACTTCGTGGTATTTCTATAGAAATGCATGATGGTGAAATTTTCGGGCTTCTCGGTCCAAATGGTGCGGGCAAATCGACTCTTGTCAAGATTTTAATGTCTGTCATTCATGCTTCTAGGGCATCGGGCACAGTCCTAAACAAACCTATTGGCAGTCGAGAATCCTTAGAACTCGTTGGCTATCTACCAGAGCACCACCGCTTCCCTTACTACCTCAGTGGCGAGCAAGTCCTCGACCACTACGCCGCACTATCAAAGGTAATACGAAGAGATCGGCGGTCTAGAGCATCATCATTGCTAAGCCGCCTTGGTCTCCAGGGATGGGAAAAGAAAAAAGTAAGCACCTATTCGAAAGGCATGCTGCAACGGCTAGGAATTGCTCAAGCTCTTATATGCAATCCAAAACTGCTTATCCTTGATGAACCTACTGACGGCGTTGACCCCGTTGGGCGGCGAGAGATTCGTGATTTGCTTTCAGAGCTGAAGGATGAAGGTAAAGCAATTTTCCTAAACAGTCATCTTTTAAGTGAACTTGAAATGGTCTGCGACAAAGTTGCAATTATGGTCAAAGGCCAAGTAACCATGCAAGGAACTATCGAATCACTCACTGCAGATTCAAAAAGATACGAGATTACAATCGCTGGAGCAACCCCGATTTGGGCGAATGAGTACTGCGACTCGATTGATGAAGAAGTCATGCTAATAAAGGGAAATGACCCTAACTTAATACAATCGCTTCTAGATCGGCTACGACATGAACAATACGTCATTGAATCCGTAAAGCCTGTTCAAGACAATTTAGAAGATCTATTTATGCGTGCCGTTGACCATACTGATACGCCAGGAGCAATTCGATGATCCAGTTTAAAACACTTCTCATCGATGCGTATCGTCAGCTTAGCGCAGCTAAATTATTTTGGCTCACTCTTGGGCTTTCAATTTTAATCGTAATATTATTTGGATCAATAGGTTTTAACGACCAAGGCATCTCCATGTTCTTCGGAGCATTCAACATCGAATCAGAAGGAATAAAAGCCGGGAGCCCATGGGCAA
>CAJWSE010000065.1 GCA_913046275.1 uncultured Phycisphaerae bacterium
CACAGGCTTGGCCAATAGGCTACCCAACCCCTTCCCAAGTCGTCGCTTTTGCTTCTTCTCTACTTCGGCCATTATGCACTCCTTGCTCTTCGGCTACTGTTCCACGTGGAACACGGTTTCGCTTACATGCACCTTTATCGCATGTTCCACGTAGAACGTCAACCCTAGGCAGGGGGGAGTTCGACTCTTTTTAAGAGTCCGATAACTCTTCTACCGTCGTGGTAACCGTCGTAGACAGTGTTGTGCTGACAGAAGAAGTGACTATTTTAGGAACATTTAACGTATTTTCGTCAATTAAAGGGACTATATCGCGTACGTTCACGTGAAAGTTCATTTTTTTACCAACTTTTCCAAGGTTGCTTGGGTTTACCTCGGCTACTCTTAGTATAAGGCCGCCTTGTACTTCAATTTTATGTTGAGCAACTTCACCAAGATAAATTGTTTCTAGGCAGGTCCCAGAAAAACCATTTTTTTCAATAGCATCTTCGCAAATCTGAATAGATTCTGGCCGGATTGAGCAGACAACTTGATTGCCAAGAACTGGCTTGCTCGATTGGAATGAGCCAAATGGAGTCACAAGCTCATTGTTTTCAACAGTAGCTGGCACAAAGTTTGTTTCGCCAATGAATTCAGCTACAAATTTCGAGCAAGGGCTTTGATAAATTTCACTTGGTGTTCCTACTTGCTGTACGGTTCCATCCTTCAGAATGGCCATTCGATCAGCAATTGATAAGGCTTCCTTTTGATCATGCGTAACATAAACGGTTGTTATGCCTAGATTTGTACATATCCTGCGAATTTCACTTCTCATTTCAAGTCTCAATTTCGCATCTAAATTTGAGAGCGGCTCATCAAGAAGCAATACATCAGGCTCAACAACAATTGCTCTTGCTAGTGCTACCCGTTGTTGCTGCCCGCCAGATAGTTCATTTGGCTTTCGTTCAGCAAGATGCTCCATATGCACCTTTGAAAGTGCGTCTAAAGCACGTTTTTTTTGTATTTCAGCTGATATTTTCCGAATTTTAAGCCCATATGCAACGTTTTCAGCAACTGTCATATGTGGCCAAAGCGCATAGCTCTGAAAGACCATGCCTGTATTTCTCTTATTCGGAGGCATATGGGTGACATCCTCATTACCAAACAGCACTGTTCCGGCTGTTGGGTCAATAAAACCTGCAAGCATTCTTAACAGTGTCGTTTTGCCACAACCAGATGGTCCAAGCAGGAAAAAGAGTTCGCCTGGGTTAATATCAAGGTCAATGCCTGCGACAGCTGTTGTCTGGCCATAGTTTTTTACTAGATTCTTGAGATGTATTCCTGTCATAAATCGAAACAATAACAGCACAAGTTCAACGCTGCTTGTATTGAACATAAAGAAATTCGTTAGAAATCTCTTGGGGCTTGAAATTATTCTTCGATGAACAGGGGGGACAAAGTAAGATATACCAAATGGACGATGCTGCTTTTAAAATAAACCAACTCCAAAAGTGGCGAGCGCGAAAAGTCAAAGATATTTCCATTGATCATTCAATGAATCAAATATGCAAATCAATGCGCAAGACCACAAAACAGTTATCGGAAATCCAACAAGCATGGAATGAATTGGTGCCCCACCAATTTCAACATAACTCAATACCAATTTCTTTTAAGGGTGGGGTGCTTGAAGTTGCGGTAGACGCTTCGCCAACTGCTTATCAGATGAATCGACTTGTACGAGCTGGTTTACTTCGGCAACTTCAAAAACGTTGCAGCGGTGCTCTAAAGAAAATCAAAGTCACTGTTGAGTAAATAATTTAAATAAAGATCTCATCTGGCAAACGCTGCGCTTCTCCCTGACTATTAATGCAAGCAAGCGTTGTAGTTGCTTTCGTGATGCATAATTCATCACGAAAAATCTCATAGTTATGTATTAAACGAACCGCTGTGCTTTTTTGCAATGAAGTAACAATTGTAATGGTGTCATCATATTTTGCTGGTCGTATGTATTGAACATGTAAATCTGTAACAACAAAAAAGTATCCATTTGCTTCGAGTTTTTTATATAACTCGCCTTGTTCACGAAGTAATTCTGTTCGACCAATTTCAAGCCAAACTGGGTAAACAGCATGGTGTGCGATTCCCATTGGATCACATTCGTTATAACGAACTTGTATTGTCTTAGTTGATTGCATCATTATTTTCCTATGCAAAAAGAAGAAAAAATATCGCCAAGTAAATCATCAGGTGTAATATTGCCGGTGATACTACCTAACGAGTTCAGCGCGTCTCGCAACACACTTGCAACGAGCTCATCATCATTAATATGGATTTCAATTTGCTGAAGTGAATGAAGCGCAAATGTTAAGGATTGAATGTGCCTGGGGTAAAGCGCAAGTGCGCCCTCCGAGGGGGTTGGAGTTGATGCAATATGGTTTTCGATTATTTTGTCCAGCTCAGATAAACCACTTTCTGTAAAGGAAGATACAGAAATACCTTTACTGTCTTCAGAGATATCAGATTTAGTTTTGATAACAATCATATTATCGCGGGCTTCTGGCTCATTTTCTCCAGGGGGCACACACCAAAGAATAAGATCAGCCTGATCAATCTGTTTTTTTGCATGCAACTGCATCGATTTGTTAAGGATGTTATCTGATTCTTCAAATCCAGCGACATCAGTGAGTAGTGCTTCCTTGTTACCAAACATAACAGGAGTTTGAATAGCATCTCGAGTTGTTCCACCAACATCAGAACAGACGACCCGTTCGAATCCTGCAAGCTTGTTGAATAATGTCGACTTTCCCGCATTTATAGCTCCGGCTAGCACAACCGTAGGCAACTCAGCCAGCGATGCCATTGGAATAGTTCCATCTAAAATATTAGTTATTTTTTGTATTACTGTATCCGATGACTCAATTAGAGCTGAGTCTTCAATTGCAACTACATCCTCTTCTTCCGTAAAGTCAATTCCAGCTTCAACAAGAGCAAGTATTCTCTGGATTTCTTTTGCTATTGGTTCTACTGTTTTGTGGAATGCGCCTTCTCGGAGCAAATTTGCGCCGGCCAGTTCATGATCGTTCGAAGCCCTTATAGTTGCACACACGCCCTCTGCTTCGCTTAATGAAACATTACCATTGAAAAAAGCTCTAGCCGTGAACTCACCAGGCTCAGCAAATCGTCCTGCAGTAGTTTTGATTAGCAATTCACAAAGTGACTGAATCAGAGTGGAGTTATTAACAACTATACATTCAACGGTTTCTTGGCCAGTAAAAGACGCGTTTTTTGCATACCCCAGCAGAAGGGCTGGCAAACCACCTTCTTGCAATGGCACGACGTTTCGGACACATCGTTTGGTTTCAATAACAAGTGAATTCTGTTGAAGAAGATCGTGTATATCTTCACCGGTTAACCTAACGATTGCATGTGTGGAGTTCCCGCGAGCTGAGCTAACAGCAATGATTGGTGTATCAACATCAAGCATGCAGCTTAGTCACGCTTTTTAAATGATTTTTTTTTCGCTTTGTTTTGCACTTTCTTTCGGCGTGCTTCCATAGCATCAGACCAGGCACGACCTTGCTTATCTTTCATCTTTCGAGGGCTATTAGTTTGTTTTGGTGTTGGCTCAAGAGGCATTGCATCAATGTGTTTTCGAATGCGTCTTGATTCAAGAATTCCAACAGAACTGGAAGTTAAAATATAAAGGGTTAATCCGGAAGGCGCTGAATAAAGCATAAGTGGGAACATTACTACCATCATGACACGCATGATTTTTTGTTGAGATTGTTGCTCTGGCGTAGTGGCCATACTTTGTGGTGACATATATTTTTGTTGCACAAAGAAAATTGCTCCCATCAATATTGGCAATAGATTTATTCCAGTTATGTTCCAAAAGAGAAAATATTTTGGTTCACTAAATTTTCCAAAAAAATGATCTGCAGAACTCAGATCAGCAAGGAATGGCCAATCTCCGAATAGTTGAAAGACACCAAAGAATGCTGGTTCTTGTCTGATGTCAAACATGAAGTACAGTAATGCATAAAGTGCAATCCAAATTGGCATTTGTAAAAACATAGGAAGACAGCCAAGCATCTGGAATGGGTTAACTCCATACTTTTGCATCAAAGCCATTTGTTCAGTTTGAACTCGTTTTGGTTCGTTCGGATATTTTTGTTTTAATTTGTCAATCTCTGGCTTAAGTTTTTGCATGACCTTGCCAAAGCGCTGCATATTTATTTGAGACCGTTTTGTTAGTGGGTGTAATATCCCTCGAACGATGAGTACTAGGAGTATGATTGCAAATCCCCAGTCGAATACAACATACTGGTCAAGTGTCGTAAGTACGGTTGCAAGGAAGTCAGCAAGCCACTGGAATGTGCAAAAAGAACACATGCTTGACATTTCATACAGCACCAAATCTCGCATATTCAGAGCAACATATGGCTGTTCATTGTCAAGAATAGAGCGTTTTAGAGGTCCTGCATAAACGTTCATGGAAAGATCATGGGTTGATTTCGCTGGAACAGCAGTTTTTGGACTCCACAGGCCAGTCAATACAAACTGATTGTCTTCAGCACCTGCAACGGTACTTGTAATTTCTTCAACCGTATCAGTGAACGTGCGAGGACCTTCACCTTTTGCATTAATATTTGGGCAAATCGCAAGGGCAAAATAGCGATTCGTTGATGCAAACCAAGAAAGTTTATAACCTTCTTCTTTGGTTTCTTCGGTAGGCCAAATGGTTGTATCTTTTTCTCCCGTAACATCAGTAAATTCAAGGTAGAAATCATTTGATTGAATTGGCGCTGCATGATTTGGGTCATATTCGTCTGATAGTTCCCAACCAAACCGGAAGCGCCTCCTATCCATGTATCTAGAACGATCAACCGTGAGTGTGCTTGGACCATATTGTAACCAACGAATGTCTATTTCTTTGTCAGTTTTGTTTTCTACTGTTTGTGCAAGATGTAATCCATATTCTTGACTTAGCGTCCATGTTCGGTGAATAATTGCAACAATATTCTTTTTAGAATCTACTACAGTTGCATCAAATGAGACAGATTTTTCTGTCGTTTTGATGAGCTTCCAATTGTTTGCTGCATCAAGTGCAACTTTTTGATTATTAATATCTATTTGAAAGGCGCCTAGAACTGGCTTTACTTGTGAACCAACAACACGTTCATCTACCAATCGATATAAGTCATTAAGTGACGGCTGTTCTCCGCCATCTTTTCGATATTTGTTCCAAGCAAGTTTGCCATCAACAGTCTCGAATATATCTGAAAATTGGATGCTACGAATGCCAGCACCTGCTTGTGAAAAATATATTTTGGTTTTCCATGTGTTAATGTCATTGAGTGAACCAAGAGAAATGGGTTCTTCTAATACAACTTGATTTTCTATATGCAGTCCATCAAAGGAGGTGCCAGCATTGCTTACAGATGACGCTTTTATAGGTACAGGTTCTTCGTTTTGTTTTGCAACTATAGAAACAGCGGTATTTTCGGGGCGTTTATCTTCAATATTTTCTTGTGCGACTTTTTGAGTATTTTCTGTAGTGGCGAGCCCTTCACTCGAACGCTTCGGGCTTAAAATCATCACAAGAATAACGCTTGCTGCTGCTAAAAATACTATGAGTGGAATAATGCGCCGGCGTGCTTGTGGGGTCATGTTGTCCTACTTCCCATTAAGAAATTACCGGCCTTCGAGTAATCGGTCACCCAGCCAATTGCTAAGGTCTGTAATTGCATGAATTTTATCTCGAACTGCATTAGTGTCATATTCCAGACGAATGAAATCAACTGTATGAAGTTCATCATCAAGGATTGCATAGCTTGATCGCGGGTCGAGATCGCGAGGCTGCCCAACTGAGCCAGGGTTAATAATAATGTGTTCTTCGTTCTCATAATTAAATGAACCATCGACATCCTCCGGAGGATAGAAATCAGGTTCGTTTGTAAATATACCGGGCACATGGGTGTGCCCTGACATTGAATGTTTTGGGATTCGGTCAAAAATTTGCTTCATTTTTACTGGCGAATTAATTGCATCATCAGGAAACAAATACTCGTTGATTGGCCTTCTAGGTGTTCCATGCACACAAAGAAAATCTTCCATTTGTGTTCGAACACGCAGTGATCCTAA
>CAJWSE010000066.1 GCA_913046275.1 uncultured Phycisphaerae bacterium
TCTGTAAAATCACCAGTGATTTGAAACACATTCCCAATTTCATCAAATTTTTCTAGGTCTATTGATGCTAATTTAATATTTTTATAATTCTTTGATATATATTGAGTCCAACTTCCTGGAGCGGCACCTAAATCAAGGACGGTGTCGCCCTTTGAAAAAATCTTCCGCTTATCATCAATCTCAGACAACTTATACGCCGCTCGACTTCGGTAACCATTGCGCTTGGCTTCCTTAAAAAAGTGGTCGTGTAGTTCTCGTTGCCCAGCCATCGATTATTGCCACAGGGGCCACTTGAATTCAAACGGTGGCATGTCACCAATGGGATTCTGAACGATATCTACAGTAATGTCACCTTCGACGGTTCTCATGACGATATCATTCTGCCCTTGGTTAAAGGAGGCCTTTAACTTTTCACCAGTTGTACCAGGAAGAATGGCGCCTTCGCCAAACCTCATATTGAAAGCGGCAGTGCCACTTATAGCAGTTAAGTCAATCTTCCCTGCAGACTCTTCGCGAACTCGATAGCGGATGTCACCTCGTACAGTTTCAATCGTAACACGCTCATTCATTGGCAATGGCGTAGCCACAAGCACATCTCCATCGCTGGTTTTAATTTCTAGTGTTCCGGTCACTCCGAGCACATCAACGTCACCTTTTTTTGTCCGGATGGTGACGCTATCAATGCTTGGCGCTCTTACGACAGTATCAGCAAAAATAGTTTGAAGCGGGTTCGAATCACAATTGAGTGCCAATCTTAGAATTTCACCTGATGATGACCGAGCAATTTGACTTGTCCAATCGATTTGTTTGATGGGCTCTTCGTTTTCCACGTATGCTTCAATGCGCTGAATGACATCAATCGTTGCGTTTTGAAGTGACTCATCAACGATGACAGTGACATTACCAGCAAAAGATTCGACATTGACTGCAATTGGTCCAGCAATTTCAAGCGTTCGTTGAGGAAAAGTCATGACTTGCTTTGTCGAGCAACCGCTCAAGGCAAAGAAGACACAAATCAAATAGAAAGTTAAACGGTTCATTTTCACTCCTGATTGTACCGAAGGTACAATAAGAAGATGAAAGATATACAAACAAATGTTGGACTTCGGGGTCACAAATTGCCACTTCATGGCGCGGAAAACCCCTCTTCAGAAAGGCAAGGAACTGCACCAGGTAGTTTCGCTTTGCAGGCAGATATAGGTGGACCTAGAACATTTAGTTCACCGGATACGCCTGGTATGCCAACGCCATCTGAGAAAACCGCTTGGGATTTTAATCCAAAGCCCCATGCAAACCCTGTCACGCAGTTGGAGCATGCACGGCTTGGGCGGGTAACATCCGAAATGGAGCGAGTCGCTTTACGCGAACCACATTTAACAGCACTACAAATACGTGATGAGATAGCAGCCGGCAGACTTATTATTCCAGCGAATCGCCTTCATCTTGAAAAAGGCCTTGAACCAATGGCCATAGGGCGAGCCTCATTAACGAAAGTTAATGCAAACATGGGCGCATCACCGGTTTCTTCTGGTATGGATGAAGAGTTAGAAAAGTTGCACTGGTCTGTTAAATGGGGCGCAGATACGGTGATGGATCTGTCAACAGGTGGAGATTTAAACGCTTGCCGTAGTGCAATCATCAACGCATCGCCAGTACCAATAGGAACGGTACCAATTTATTCCATGATTATTGATCGAAAAATTGAGGACCTCACTCCAAAAATGATTCTAGATGAATTAGAGAATCAGGCAAAACAAGGCGTTGATTACTTCACAATTCATGCAGGTGTTCTTCACGAACATATTCCATATATAAAAGATCGTCTAATTGGAATAGTCTCTCGCGGTGGGTCGCTGCTTGCAAAATGGATGATTCATCACAATAAACAAAACCCTATGTATGATTGTTTTGATGATATTTGTGATTTGATGCGTGAATATGACGTTTCATTTTCGCTAGGAGATGGTTTAAGGCCAGGTGGTATGGCAGATGCGACTGATGAAGCGCAAATTCGCGAACTAGAAGTTCTAGGTGAGCTTACCGAACGTGCCTGGAGCAAAGGAGTTCAGGTCATGGTTGAGGGGCCAGGTCATGTTTCATTTGATCAGGTTGAATACAACATGAAGTTGCAGAGAAGTGTTTGCCATGGTGCTCCGTTTTATGTGCTTGGACCCCTGGTTACAGACATGTTTCCAGGATACGACCACATCACAAGTTGCATTGGTGCAACAGCAGCGGCATATCATGGAGCGGCTATGCTTTGTTATGTTACTCCTAAAGAACATCTCGGATTGCCTAAGAAAGATGACGTAAAACAGGGGTGCATTGCTTATAAAATTGCCGCTCACGCAGCGGATGTTGCACTTGGTATTCCAGGGGCTAGGGATAATGACGACGAATTAACGAAAGCTCGCGCCGCACTTAATTGGCAGAAGCATTTTGATTTAAGTTTTGATCCCGATTATGCCAGGGCGATGCACGATGAAGATTTAGATGTTGACACAGATTTTTGTGCAATGTGCGGTCATGATTGGTGTTCTGTCCGAATTAGCAAGGAAATTCAAGAGTTTGCATCTGGAAAAGATGAAAATTATGCTTGGGATAAACCAAAGGTTTCTGCTGCACTGACTATTGAGCAGAAAGAAATTCTTGAGCACCGCGGTGTATTGACTCCGGCGGAAGTTCATAAACTTGCCTCAAAGGTGAAGCGAGTTGTCGGCTCTGATGAAGGTAAGGCGGCGTGTCATAGCGATTTAAGCGATGCCAAGTCGGCAAGAACACTGCAGGAGCACTAAAAAGGATATTTAAATTTTGTAAATATGTATTAAAGATCATCGCGGCTTAGATAAATCAAGAGCAACATTCATTATCCGAACAGCAGCAAGAACTATCATCTTCATTTAGTCTAGGTCCAGCGTCAATGCTACCGCCTTCGTCTGCTTTGCACGCGACAACAGTCATTGATCGAAAATCAATTCCACCGACAGTCTGCCAAGGCTCAGCCTCATGTTTTAGAACCGCTACTTCTTCAAAGCCAGCTTTTGCAAATGCTTCTACAAAAGCGTCATCTTTCATTGCTCCTGAAATACATCCACTCCAGAGTTCTGGATCTTGTTGCATTTCTACGGGCACAGTTGTGCATGCAACTATATCTGATATAACTGCTCGGCCACCTTTTTTTGTAACCCTAAAAATTTCTTGAAAGAGTTTTTCTTTTTCACTATTCGAAACAAGATTTAAAACACAGTTTGAGACGACAACGTCGATGGAATTATCGCTCACTATTTCTTCCATGCTTGTGATGTTTCCTTTTCGAAAATCTACATTTGAATAACCAATCGTATTAGCCACGACTGGCGCAAATTTATTGGCAACCTTAAGCATTGAGTCATTCATGTCAATGCCAATAACCTTGCCATTAGGGCCAACAACTTGACTTACAATGAAGCAAATTTTTCCAGCACCAGATCCGAGGTCAAGTACGGTTTCATTTTCACGAATATATTGACTTGGATCACCGCATCCATAATCACAATCAATTACTTCTTGAGGAATTGCCTTAAGCAATTTAGCATCGTAATTAACCGGGCAGCAAAGTGAGTCCTCAACTTTTGTAGCGGCGGGTGTGTATCGGTCATGACACGCAGATTCTGCGTTTTGTTTATTCATCATTTTTTTTCCAAATTTTCTCAAGTCTTGCTTGTGTTGCCTCGCTAATGGAAGATGCTGATTGTATCGCTGGAGCATCAAAAAAGTGATCGTCCAAAGATCCATCCAGCTCATTAAGCCACAGCTTTGTTTCACTTAGTGCATGGGGAGGCTTCTTGGAAAGGTGAATTGCAAATTGTTCGCCAAATTGCTGGGCGAGTTCGGCAGATTGTTGTACATGCGACAGAAGACCGCTTGCAAATGCTTGATTTCCATCGATTATTATGCCACTCATGACAAGGTGTCTTGCAAAACCATCGCCAACTTTTTGTCGAAGTGTTGGCAGTGTCACTGCTGGCGAAATGCCTAGTTGGTGTACGGGATATCCATATTTACCGTCTACTTCGCCAAACACAAAATCACAACCTGTAATGAGCGCGCAACCTCCTGCAATGGCTGCGCCCTGAGCGATACAAACAACGGGTGCTTCAAGCCGTCGTAAATTACGGATTGTTTTACTCAGTTCCAAAATGTACGTTTTAAGGATGGAAATATCTTTGGCACAAGATTTCATGTCGAAACCAGAACAAAAGACTTTGCCTTTACCCTGCAAAAGAATGACATTTGTTTCTAGTGGTGTTTCATGAATCGAACGGTTCAACGCATCAAACATCTTGAGTCCAAGTGCGTTCCGCTTGTCAGGGTTGTTTAATTCGATTGAATATACACCTTCATGAAACCGTGTTGTTGTAAACATACTCAACCCACCAACCACAGTGAAACAGCAACCCAGATAGCACAAGCAACCATAATAAGTACAGTATAACCCACAATGTCTCTAGCGCGGACTCCTGTAATTGCAAGAAGCGGGAGAGCCCAAAATGGTTGAAGCATATTTGTTAGTTGATCGCCATAAGCCACAGCCATCACCATTGTGCCGGGGGCGATGCCAGCCTGCATCCCACTTTTAAGTGCGATGGGTGCTTGTATCGCCCACTGCCCTCCTCCACTGGGTACAAATAGGTTCACAATACCAGCTGAGAACATAGTAAGAATTGGAATGCTTTCTTGAGTTCCAGAAGATACAAGTAGTTCGGTCAGTGAACTCATTAAACCGGAAGCAATCATCATTGCCATGATGCCCGCATAGAGTGGAAATTGAATAATAATACCGGCACAACCCCTTGCCCCATTTGTTACTGCTTGCATGTAACCCAAAGGGGAGCCGTGCAATAAAAGTCCAAGACTAAGCATAAAAAGAGTAATTTCATTGAGCCCAATGCGGTCTAGTCCAGAGACATAAATGTAACGCCCAAGTGCCATTAGTAGGGGGAGTCCGAGCAACCACGCGATGTATCTCGATTGATTTAATCGATCGGGGAATGATGTTTGAGACTCAGGTGGCGGCAGTTTGTCGGAGTCTATTTTAAACTCACGAATTGATCTGATTTGTGATGCGTCTTTTGGAGCGAGGATGTACAAAACGCATGGAATAAGGATGATTAATCCACCACTTACCATAAGATTTAGTGTTGAACCAAGCGACTCACTAAGCAGAACAGTTTCAAATTGTTCTAGTGTTAATTCTTGTGGAACCAATCCAATTCTAGATCTTGTTTCTCTATAATCTTTTACTATATCAAATTTATCAACTGTCACATTTCCATCAGAAGCTTTGACAATTCCACAAATAATACTTATCAATGTAGTCTTGCCAGCCCCATTTGGACCTAACATTGCAAAAATTTCACCTTTTTTAATATTAAGATTAATTTTCTTTAGTGCTTCAAATCCATTATCATAAACTTTAGATATATTATTGATGATTATTTGATTTTCTGACATTTATTAGGCATATATAGGGACAATTTACTCTATTACAATAAATTATATTTAATCTAAGAATCGAAGTATGAAAAAATTTTTATTATTTATATTTTTTGTTTTTTCTATCAACGCCAATGCTATTAGCAAGGAAACAACTTATGATAAAGAATTATTTAATAAAGCTCAGTCCGAAGGTAAAATTATAATAGTTAGCTCTTGGGTTAAATATTGTTCATCTTGTGCTGGTCAAATGAAAATCTTAAAAACTGCTAAAAAAGAAGGTGAATTATCAGATATTAAATTTGACAATATTGAATATTTTGCATTTGATATTGCAAATAAAGAAATTGCAAAATTTTTCAACGTACAATATCAAACAACGTTGTTAATTTTTAAAGATAACAAAGAGATTTATAGAAGCATTGGTGAGACAACCAAAAAACTTATCTACGATGCTTTAAAGTCCTCTATCTAAATTCGTCTAAAATCCTTTACTGATTAAATTCTTTTGATTTTAAAATTAATGCAGGCAAAAAAGTTGCAACAACGAACGATAAAAATAATAAAGATTGAGCTATAAATTGAGAAAATAATTCTTTAGACAAAAATACTCCTACTAATAAGCTTTTAGAAAAGTCTGGAAA
>CAJWSE010000067.1 GCA_913046275.1 uncultured Phycisphaerae bacterium
TTCGTCTTCAGGAAAAGCATCTAATCCGGTTACTGGAGTGGTCGTATTACCATGTACCAAGAAGCTCAATAGGCCCGGAATTGCTATTCCACCTTTGACGGTTTGTGTTTCTTGATTCGGCCAACCAAACAAATATGCGTCGCCGATATCAGTTTGAAATTGTGCTTCAAATGCAGCTAACTTCGCTGGTTGTGTTACAGCAACTTTTTTTGCTTGAAAGTGACCTGTCCCAAATGCAAACAAACTAAATGCAAACGCAACACATAAGCCAATTTTAAAACACTTTTTCGCAAAATCGACATGCTGATTTTTTAAGAGATACCACGCACTAATAGAACATGTCATAAAGCCGCCAAGCAACATGCATCCAATCAGTGTATGCGTTAGCCTGATGACACTCGAAGGATTAAATACCATTGCCCAAAAATCCGTAATCTCTGCCCTAAGCATCGGTGCGTTATTAACAACTGTTTCGACTACGTGAAAACCTGCGGGAGTTTGCTGCCATGAATTTGCAACGACAATCCATACTGCACTAAAACAACTCCCAAGGAAGACCATAAGTGTGCTAAAGAAATGAACTCTTGGAGAAACCTTATGCCAACCAAAAATTAAAATTGCAAGAAATCCGGATTCAAGGAAGAATGCAAAAATACCTTCAGCTGCTAAGGCCGAGCCAAAAACATCTCCGACGTAGGCGCTGTAGGTTGCCCAATTAGTCCCAAACTCAAACTCCATTACAATACCTGTCAAAACACCAAGGGCAAAATTAATTGCAAAGATTCTGGTCCAAAACATTGAATAATGCTTCCATCGCTCATCCCTTGTCTTCAACCAAAGAGCTTCAATAATCACCATAATCAGACCTAAACCAATGGTAATAGGCGGAAATAAGTAGTGAAACATTATTGTAAATGCAAATTGAATGCGACTAAGAAACTCAACATCTAGATTTGCAATCATGAGTTCCATCATACTGCAATTAGAGTTTGAATTCCTTCAAAACTGCTTTATTGACCCCTATATAGGTTTTTTTACTGGAATCACTGGCCATTAAAAAGGCACATAGGTATCCTTATATATAAGGAAGTAGTAATTATGGCAAAAGCAATAGCAGATCCAGAAGAAATCCGACGTTTCGCGCACGACCTCAAACGGTTTAACGATGATTTAACACATCAGCTTCAATTGATGCGTTCAAGAATGTCGTCTCTATCACAAAGTTGGCGAGATCAAGAGCAACGTAAATTCGAAGAAGAATTTGACTTTACAGTAAAAGCAATGGATAGATTTGCAAAATCATCCGCAGAACAAATTCCATTTCTTCTACGTAAAGCTCAACGCATAGAAGAATATCTTCAACAAAAATAAAATATGGCAAAAGCAGCAAATGTTCGTTCCCTTGAAGCGCTTCGTGAATTTCGCGTATCTCTTATCAAATTTATTGACAAGTCAAAACGAGCCATTGCAACGAGTGACTCAGAAGTTATGCGCACACAAATATGGCTTGAATCTAATCAACCAATGCATTGGAAACGCGAACTTCGTAAAGCAGAAGAGCAACTAAATCAAGCAAAAAGCGAATTATTTAGAGCAACTATTTCACAACCTGACAATCCAAGAGGACCAACAGATCAAGTTCGAATGGTTCGAAAACGAAAAATAGAAATTGAAAATGCAAAAGAAAAACTTGAACGTACTAAACGATGGTCTCGAATATTTGAACAAAGCACAAACGAATATCGTGGCGCAATAGCACCACTTAGCTCTGCCTTAGATGGCACAGCGCAGAAGGCTGTGATTCTTATAGAACGATCCATCAATCGCCTTGAAGAGTATCTACAAGGAAATAAAGCCAACCTCGAAGAACTCGAACAAATAAACAACACAAAGTCAATTTCTCGTAAAGGCGAAGATAAGGAATCTACTGATGAGCATGCAAACAGCGACAGCCCAGCTGACAAAAGCGACTAAAGCATTGATGTATCAATGGGACGTCACTGCAAGTCAATGGGACGACCCAGTAAGCAAACGCATTGAAGATCAACATATAAACCCTCTCTTAGAATCAGTAAAATCTGCGATTAGCGCCATGGAAACGATGGGAGAATCGGTTGCAAAATCAATAAATGACTGTTCATGACGAGCTACAATGCGCCAAAACCTAACTAACACTTCTCCATGTCTGATTCACTACTTAAACACCAAAACCAGCAAATAGCCAATCTGATTCGACTTATAGATGAAACCTCATCTCAAGAATCAGAGTTGCTGACTCGTATTGAACAAATGCGAAAAGGTGCAGAACTGAAAAGAAAGTCATCTATTGAAGAGTACACGGACTCATTTCAAAATAAACAAGAAGAAGTAGCTAAACGAAAAGAAGATTCTCTTTTAAATATTAAAAATCGAAGAGAACTTGAACCTAAAGTGCTTGAAGAAAAACATGAACAACGTGTAATTGAAATAAATTTAAATGCTGAAGAAATCACAGAGAGAACTGAAGCAAAACTAAATGAAGCAATTTGGCTTTCAGAATCTCTATATGAAGCCGGCATTATGAAGCCGCGCGAAAAAGCACAAAAAGAACTTGACACTATTGAAGAGACGAAAGTTCGACTTGATACACTTTGCGAAGAAGCGCCTCGCACTCTCACAAAATTGCGGCAAAATCTAGCAAACAATTTATCAGGTGAATCCCTAGCGATTAAATTTCCAATGCACCACTATGTTACAGAAGCTGAAAAAGCGCTAAAAGCAATCCAGTCTGATCCAAAAGCAAAATGGTTTTCTGGAATACGCCCATTGTTTATCGTTCTCATAGTGACATCGGCTTCGATAGCAGCTGCAGGCGCAATTACAGACTGGACAATGAACATGCAATTCTTTAGCATTCCATTGGGAGCCATGCTTGTTTCTGCACTTATGCTCTTTATTACATTTGCATCAGGGAAAAATTCAGTACGAAAAAAATATACGGAATTTAAGGATCATGTCAATCTAGCAAAACAAGTTCATGATGTTACGGTTAAAGAAATTGACGAGGAGAGAAGAGCAAAAGAGCAAGCACTTCTTAAAACTCGTGACGCTGATATAAAAAAAGCTGAAGACAAATATAAACCAAAACTTACCGAAGTTGATCGACTTATTCAAAAAGATTTAGCTAAAGAAAAAGAACGATTCGAAATCGTTGCAAAAAAACTCAAGGCAAAAATTAAAGAAGATGCAACGAATGCCGCCACTGAGCACGACTCAATGATGGAGCAACTCAAAATAGAGGAAAAAAAAGAAAAAGAACGTATCAAAACTGAGTTTGCTAACACGATGAGCTCCATAGAAAAAGAGCTCCACGAGTCTATGAATTTGATCACAAAACGTTGGACTGCAGAACTGCACGCATTTGATCAAGATTCAAATCAACAAATCCGCGTGAACAATGAAGAACATCCTCCTTGGAATACTGATTGGAGCGATTGGCGTTACAGAACAGACTCATCAAGCTCTACCGTTCCACTTGGTTCCATTGAAGTAAATCTAGAAACTATTGCTGGCCCACTTCCAATAAGCGAACCACTCAACTGCACAATTGAACAAATTAGAAAAATACCATGCTGTTCTTCGCTCCCTAGCGATACTTCCATACTTGTACAGTCATCTGGAAAGCATCGAAATCAAGCCATTTCTTTGTTGCAAAATTCAGTCCTCCGCGTGCTTACTGCAATCCCGCCTGGGAAGGTTAAATTAACGTTAATCGATCCTGTCGGCTTAGGCCAAAGCTTCGCACATGTTCTACACCTTGCGGATTACGAAGAATCTCAACTGTTAGATCGAGCTTGGACTGAACCAAGACACATTGAAACACAGCTTGCAAGATTAACTGAACATATGGAAACGGTCATTCAAAAATATTTACGGAATGAATTTCAAACCATTGATGAATACAACGAACAAGCAGGTGAAATTGCAGAACCCTATCGCTTCCTTGTCATTGCAGATTTGCCTAACAACTTCTCTGAAAATGCTTCCAAACGATTATCAAGCATCATTACAAGCGGCGCTCGATGCGGAGTGCATGTCATAATTCATCAAGATACTTCATTACCACTTCCTGCTGGAATTGATGACGACACACTAAGGAGAATACCTCTGCGATTCTTCGAACACAATGAAGCCTTTTCTATTGATGATGATGTACTCCGCAACCTTCCTCTTCATCTTGCAGAACCCCCTTCTGAAGAAACTTCAACAATGCTTGTAAAACAGATTGGTGAAGCAGCTGACAAAACACACCGTGTAGAAGTCCCCTTCTCTGTCATTGCTCCTCAAGAAAGTGAGCAATGGTCTAGAAGCACAAAAGACAAAATAGCAATTCCACTTGGCAGATCTGGCGCAACAAAATTACAAAATCTAACACTTGGCCGAGGAACAGCTCAGCACGCATTAATTGCAGGAAAAACTGGATCCGGCAAATCTACTCTTCTACACGTTCTTATTACAAATCTAGCTCTATGGTATAGCCCCGATGAGGTTGAGTTTTATTTAATCGACTTTAAGAAAGGTGTTGAGTTCAAATCATACGCAACTCAGAAATTGCCGCACGCAAGAGTAGTCGCTGTGGAAAGTGACCGAGAATTTGGTATCAGCGTACTGCAAAAGATCGATGAAGAACTTAAAAGACGTGGCGAATTGTTCCGCGATATAGGCGTACAAGACATAGCTGGTTTTAGAGAGAAATCAACAGATCCGATGCCACGCATTCTACTCATTATTGATGAGTTTCAGGAATTCTTTGTTGATGACGATCGGGTTGCACAAGAAGCAAACTTATTACTTGATAGGTTAGTTAGGCAAGGTCGTGCGTTTGGAGTCCATGCGATTATGGGCTCACAAACTTTAGATGGCGCATACACTTTAAGTCGATCGACAATGGGACAAATGGCTGTTCGAGTTGCCTTACAGTGTTCTGAACAAGATAGTTATATTATCCTTAACGAAGATAACGCCGCAGCCAGATTGCTTTCCAGACCAGGCGAAGCAATCTACAACGATGCCGCCGGAAATGTAGAAGGCAATAGCCCATTTCAAATTGTTTGGATATCAGACAAAGATCGGGAAAAAGTACTATCACGCGTTATTGAACGCGACGCAGATATCCAACGTGAAATGATTGTGTACGAAGGCAATCAGCCACTCTTCTTAGAGAATAATAATGCGTTTAATTCTGTTAATTCTATGCAAAAACCATTGTCGGCAAAGGCATGGCTCGGAGGCGCCATGGCAATTACAGAAGATACTTACGCTAACTTCCGTAAAACATCAGGAAGTAATCTCGTAATTGTAGGCCAGCAAGATGAAACAACCACCACACTAGTGAACAGTTCAATAATTTCTATAGACAGACAATACAACCAAGGCAGCGCCGAATTCATAGTCCTAGATGGGACTCCACAAGACGCAGCTCATGCATCAACTGTTTCTACGAGTATTGCATCACTCTCAAACGAAAAACAAATGGTTGGAGTTCGAGATGTAAACAATATCATGACCTCACTTCATGAGGAGCTGAAGAAACGACTTAACGATGAGCACCGAACTTCGCCTGCTATATATCTTGTAATTAATGCGCTACATCGCTTCCGTGATTTAAGACGAAATGAAGATGATTATGGCTTTAGCATGGGAGGCGAAGATAAGCCAAAGACTGCAAGCCAAATTCTCGGGGAATTACTAAAAGAAGGCCCGCCACTTGGCATCCACGTAATTGTGTCGACTGATACTCTTGCGAATCTCAATCGCACTTTTGATCGACAATCTCTTAGAGAATTTGATATGCGAGTACTCTTACAAATGGGCGCGAATGATTCTACAAATCTCATTGATTCGCCAGACGCATCAAGGCTTGGCATGCATAGGGCTTTGCTCTATAGCGAAGAAACTGGTACAATAGAGCCCTTCAGGCCGTATGCTACAAAAGCATAACCTGAATGCGAGGGCCATTAGCTCAGTTGGCTAGAGCGCTTCGTTTACACCGAAGAAGTCACAGGTTCGAGTCCTGTATGGCCCATTGGTACAAGTCCAGTGTTGATGCACTGGGCTGTTTTCTT
>CAJWSE010000068.1 GCA_913046275.1 uncultured Phycisphaerae bacterium
TTAAATAAATAATGGATTGGGATAAATTAAAAATTTTTCATGCAGTTGCTGAAGCAGGTAGTTTTACTAATGCAACAGTTAATCTAAATCTTAGTCAATCCGCTATCAGTCGACAAATTCAATCTTTAGAAGATGATTTAAAAGTAAAATTATTCGAAAGACATGCAAGAGGACTTACTTTAACAGAAAATGGAGAATATGTATTTAAAACTGCCCATGAAGTTATAAGCAAACTAAAAGAAGTTGAAACTACTTTAGGAGATAAAAAAACTAAACCTTCGAGACCAATACCAAGCGGTATTATAAGTAAAAAACATGCCCTAAATGTTGGAGTTAGCATGCTAGCAATTGGAGCATTTCTGCCCTTAACAATTAACGTTCCCGCAGGGCTTGCTTGCATCTCGCTCGCGATTTCAATTGTGCTCTATACCATACTGCATCACAAATTACTGCCTGCCATCTTACTCATGGGTATATGCAGGGGCCTCGTATACATTGCGGCATTACTGGCATGTTTTCAGAATCCACCAGCGAAAATCCCCGCCCTTTTTGCATGCACCATCGCGTTATACACCATGTTGCTTACACTTATTGGGCGAATTGAGACAAGTGATTTTCATGCAGTACGTTGGCTCGCTTGGCTTGCCCCCTTGCCAATTATGATAGTCCTATTAATGCAGGAAACACAATCACCAATTGCATGGTTCATGTTTGTTTGTTTAGCGACCTTGTGCGGATTTGCATGGAATGATCTGCGTGAGAAAAACAAAAACATTGTTGCTGGTATGCATAAATTACTAGCCGGATTTGCAATCGTTGATTGCGCACTTATCGCTTCGCTAAATGAAAATGTCATCATGATGATTTCTATCTTTTGTTTTGTGCTGACTGTTGCCGCACACCGTAAGATACTAGGTACCTGACTATGCAACGAATCGCTGTACTAAATGTTGTGGGATTAACCGAATCTCACCTTGGAAATCAAACGCCAAATATCACTGCCCTGGCAGAGCAGTGCGGAGTCGCTACGTTGCAGCCACCATTGCCTGCCGTTACAAGTACCGTACAATCAACATTGTTAACTGGCGAAGAACCAAACAAACACGGCATTGTTGCGAATGGGTGGCATGAAAGAGAAACAAAAGAAACCCGCTTTTGGAGACAATCGAACAGTCTTGTAGAATGTGCCTCCATCTGGGACGATCTCCATGAAGCTTTACCAGAAGCAACTATTGCTAATCTATTTTGGTGGTTTAACATGTACTCTTCAGCGGATTACACTGTAACACCACGGCCAATGTACCCTGCTGATGGAAGAAAAATTCCAGACATCTGGACAAAACCAAATGATCTGCGCGATATGCTTCAAGATCAACTCGGCAAATTTCCACTCTTCCATTTTTGGGGGCCAACTGCAGGCATACAATCTTCGCAATGGATTGCTCAGGCAGCAAAAGAAGTTGAGCGAAAATATTCACCTACATTATCTCTTGTGTATTTACCGCACCTCGACTATTCCATGCAGCGAGTCGGCCCCAACCATGATTCGATTGCGCAAGAATTAATTGCTATAGACGAAGTTGTAGGTAATCTCATAGATTTTTATGAAACACATAATGTGGAAGTATGCCTCTTGAGTGAATATGGCATTGAAGAAGTGCAGGATGCTATCTCAATAAACAAAATACTTCGGTCATCAGGCTTCATTTCAATTCGAGAAGAATGCGGAAGGGAATACCTTGATGCAGGCTCAAGTAGAGCATTTGCTGTACCAGATCATCAAATTGCACATATTTACATTAAAAATGTAGAAGATATTAAATCAGTCCAAACACTTGTACAGAATATTAAGGGAGTTGATTTTGTTCATAGTGGTGAAGCAAGAGGCGGTTTAGACCATGCGCGTTCGGGTGAGTTAATCGCCATTTCAAAAAGCGATAGTTGGTTCTCACATGATTGGTGGTTTGACGATGCTAAAGCTCCCGATTATCAAGGAACCGTCGATATTCACCGTAAGCCTGGCTATGATCCTAGAGAATTATGCCTCGCAGAAGGATGGCGTGGGAGTATTCCAAGAATGGCGATTAAACTTATACTAAAAAAAATAGGGCAGAGAACCCTTTTTGATGTTATCACTCTTGACCCTAAGCACGTTAAGGGTTCACATGGGCGAACCCCAGAACTAGGTGCTCCAGCTCCTATTTTAATACCACCCGCTTGTGCAAAAAAAATACCTCAACAAATTAAGGCGAGTGAATTTAAACAAATGTGCCTCGACTGGATCAGTTGTTCGTAGAAGTATTCATACTTGTCATGACAAGTACAAGATCCATCATATCTACGACACCATCGGTATTGATATCACCCGTATTTGGCTCGGGACATGCAAGCATTTGATCGTCGCAGGTTGTTTTTGGGCCAAGCCACGAACCACCTGCTTTTGTGCAAGACTGTTCATCAATCACTAGACAACCAGTCCCGATACAGCACGCGCCGATTTGTTTGCCTCGAGCAACCATATATCCACCCGTGCCTGAAATTGTGTCGTGCGCCATTGTAAATCTACAATCAGCTTCAAGCTGTGTCGCACTGCGATATCCTCGATACATTGCATTACCTGTATACATAGCAATATTATCAGTAAATACGCAACCAACTACGCTACCATTACTGTCATAATCATAAACCCCACCGCCATTGAATTGTGCACGATTATGTTTTATCTTGCAGGAAATAACTTTGACATTTGAACCAAAGTTATACATTGCTCCACCACCATACTTAGCAACATTATCTGAAATCTCCGTGTCACGAATAATGGGCCGGCCTCGACTGTTGTACAAACCGCCGCCGCGCTCAGAAGAGTTCGCCCGAATTTTGCAATTCTGTACAACCGTATTGCAACGATCGCCATTAAAAATCGCACCACCTTGGTAAGTCGATGAGTTATCAACAAAAATACAATTTTGAATTGTTGGGCTGGAATGTAAACAAAGCAGACCACCACCTACAGTCTCATTTTCACTGTACAAATCTTCGTTTCCTGTACCCCCTGTAATGGTAAAACCATCAAGCACAGTGCTTGGGCCCTCGCCACTTATACATTTCACGACACTATCATTAAGATTCCAGCCATCAAGCACCGTCACCGCTGCGCCATCTATTGATTTAAGCGTGACTGCCTTACCGTTGTAATTAATAGACTCGTTGTAATTCCCAGGTGCAACAAGAATAATATCATCTCCCTGGGCAAGCTCGATCGCTTTTTGAATCGTGGGGGCATCATCCGGGACGTGGATAGTTTCAGCAAACGAGCATGATGCATATACCGCTAATCCAAGAATAGCGAGGATATTCATCTTTAAGTTGTTCGTAAGTATTCTCATGCTCTTTGTTACGTTTTCCGGTAACTCGCCCACCAAGGCAAGCCTATCTAATGTAGCACTTTATCCACACTTTGCAGCTGTAAACTTATTATACACAATGCTTTGTCTTTTCATTTTGTTCAAAATAGGAAGGTTGATCTGTTTACATCGGTTAATACCATGTACATTCGGTTTGTAACGATGATTTCTTACTGTTATAGGACTTAGCTCTGGGTACAATGCTCGTCTAATGGATGCTATTCTTGCTCGAAAAGAAGTCCTTATAAATACGGCAGAGGTTGTTTCCTCGTTCGTTTTAGATCATTTTTTATCCGAAAAATTCGATATATCTTTAAAAAAGGATGGTTCTGAAGTCACAACTATAGACATCGAGGCAGAAATTATTGCTAGAAGAGCAATCAGTGGAGCGTTCCCAATGGATTCCATACTTGGGGAAGAGCATGGAGCAACTGAAGGTAGTTCGGGTTACAAATGGGTCATTGACCCAATCGATGGTACTACCTCCTTCGCCAGAGGTGTCCCACTATTTGGCACTCTCATTGGAATCGAGTATGAACACACTCCAATTGCAGGCATCGCAACACTACCCGCGCTTGGGAAAACCATCTCCGCAGTTTGTGGAGAAAAGGCTGAAACGAACACCGATGATATTTGCAGGGTCTCTACTGTTTCTACTCTAGAAACAGCCATGATTTGCACCACTTCTTACGATTATTACAAACAAACGAACGCCGAAGAGATATACCACCGCCTTCTTGCATGTTCTGGTTCAACACGAGGCTGGAGTGATTGTTTTGGATATTACCTACTCTGTACTGGCAAGGTTGATGCGGTTGTTGAACCACTACTGAAATCGTGGGACATTACACCCTGGCTACCAATCCTCGCTTCATGTGGCGGAAAATATACTTCGATTGCAGAAGGTGGCATCGCATCGAACCACAATTTGCACGACTCCCTCTATCATGCGCTGCATGAAAACATTACCAATTGATGAAACTATCGAAGCACTAGGTGGATGCGATCGCGCAAACGCTGGTGTACATAGAGTTGCTAATCGCTGGCAGGAATCTGACGGTGACGGCGAAGCATTTAAAACTTTTTGTGAGGAAAGCTTTGTAACGAGCGATGAAGACAGAGCTCGCTTACTAGATCGATATGAAAGTGCAATGGGAAGCATCGGTGGTCATCTTTACGAAATAGGAAGACACCTTCGGAGATGGACCGATTTACGTGGGGATGAGATGCCGCAAGTCGACAATATCATGGCGATGTTCGACCCATGCCCAGATCTTTCGGATCAATTTTATAAACAGAAGATTGCATTCGTTGCGCTACTTAATTTTGAACGACCAACACTTGCAACGATGTTGGAAAAAGGTGGCTCATGGTCAACTGATACTTGGGCTGAAGCAAGGATAGGACGAGCATTTGGCCCGCGTATTCCTGCAGAGGTAAATGACAGGGCTCGCGAACTTGAGCATGTTGCGGGTATGTTTGTAAGTGAATTTCACGTGCCCGTTGGACAAATGGTTGATGCAAATGGTAAATCTTGGTTTGAAAAAGAACGCAAGTTAATTGCACACTGGCTAATACGAGAAGAAATAAAAGCAGGCTACACACAAGAAGGTGGTATTGAAAAACAACGCGCACTGTCCTGGGTTATGGGCCGGCACATTGATGGGACGATTCCAAAACAAGTGATGGATAGTTCCTGCACTGGAAAATGGAAGCCCGCTGACAATACAATCGATGGCGATGATCCTGGCGATCTTCTTGGCCCAGTGAGATACGAACAACTCAACATACAACGATCTGTGGCCGTTGACTATGATAAATATTACGATGAACACCCTACTGCTATAGCTCGTAAATTTGATCTTCAGCGTGAAATTCCTGAAGAGCATGTAGAAGCGCTTATGATCGAGTTGCTTGAAGCACCGATTCGAGGTGAGATTGCAGCTTATATGTCGAAAAAACTTGGCAGGCCACTCGAAGCATTCGACATCTATCTTGAAGATCTTGCTGAGGGTGCAAGTTCAGCAGAGTTAGATAAAAAAGTTACTGCAATGTTTAAAGACGAAATTGAATTTCAAAATAAAATCCCTGATATCCTCCGTGGTCTTGGGTACAGCGATGAAGACGCTGATTTCTTAGGAACGCGAGTAAATGTAGAAATCGCTAGAGGAGCTGGACATGCAATGCGTCCTGGTATTAAGGAATATCATGCATGGTTGCGCACAAACCGTTTGGATGATCGGCTTGGGTGGGATGGTTTTGATACAGCCATGCACGAGCTAGGGCACAACCTTGAGCAACTTATCTCAACACATTTTGTTCCTAGGCCGTTACTCCGCAATGTTCCAAATACTGCTTGCACTGAAGCATTTGCATTTCTTTATCAGAACAAAGCAAAAGAAGTAGTTGGACTGCCTGAGGACGATGAGGCAAAAGCATTTGCTTTTGCAAGTGTCGAGGGACTACTAGCCGCTTGCCAAATCGCCGGGCCTTCACTTGTTGAGTTATACACTTGGCGCTGGTTATATAAAAATCCAGATGCTTCAGATGAACAAGTTCGAGATCAAATGCTTGCTATTGCAGAAGATGTTTGGGATAAATATTTCAAAGCGCATTTTGGCGAAGACCATTACCACATACTTGCTGCATACCAACACATGATTGGTTATCCACTTTACCTACCTGACTATAC
>CAJWSE010000069.1 GCA_913046275.1 uncultured Phycisphaerae bacterium
CAGATCAAGGAATTATCTGGGGAAATATAGCTATTTTCTTATTCGCACTTGCAGCTACAACTGATTTTATTGATGGTTACCTAGCCCGAAAGTGGGATGTAATCTCAATGTTTGGTCGACTCATGGACCCTTTTTGCGACAAAGTTCTCGTCTTGGGCGCATTTATCTACCTTGCTGGGCCACGTTTTACTGTCGATGCATGGGTCGAGAGCGACCAACTCTTTACAATGGCCTCAGGGTTTTACCCTTGGATGGTAGTTGTTATTATTGCGAGAGAGCTACTTGTGACCTCTATTCGTGATGTTTTAGAGTCAATGGGTCACAGTGGTGGTGCGAAATGGGCTGGTAAACTCAAAATGATTTTGCAATCCTTCGCCACCCCACTTATCTTGCTTCTAGTAGTGAACTTCAATCCTGAATATAACTCTGGAGTGATGCTCACAATAAATCTACTTGCATGGCTCATACTCACTGTAACTGTATTTTCAGGCTTGCCTTACATCAGAGGTCTTATTGCAGTAATGCGAAAAAAACATGACTAACTGGCTAAAATTAATGTGGTGCACTGCAGGCGGTCTTGGCTTGTTGCCTAAGGCCCCTGGAACTTGGGGATCACTTAAACCATTATTTGTTGTACTCATCTGTGGTCACTTTGGAATTGTGCAAGATTGGCTGATTCTAATCCTCATTACTATCATCCTCTCATCATCTATTGCAACAATTCTTTTAGCACCTTGGTATACAAAATATTTTGGCCAAAAAGATCCAGCACAAATAGTTTGCGATGAAACTGCAGGACAATCAATTGCACTCCTTGGTATGGCTTGGCTTGGACCAGAAAACCATGTCTCTAATTCAGGATGGATTGGCCTTGCCCTCTTTGCTTTTGCCTTGTTTCGACTTCTAGATATTTGGAAACCTTGGATTATCGACAAATCTCAACATCTTAAAGATGGCTGGGGGGTGCTTATGGATGATATTATTGCGGGATTCTTCTCGGGCATTCTTGTTGGAATTGCAGCCATTTTAACTGCTTGGTCCCATGGAACCGTTTTTATCAGCGGTGTTTAAAGCAAATAAATATCTATACATTTAATCTTTAAATGTAATAATCGGTTTCCGAGCGGCTCCCACTTCATCAGCACGAGCAATGTCTGATTCGAGTGGCGAATTCTGAACCTTTTCTATATCCTCTAAAATTTCTGACGCAATCGCACGCATTACATCAACAAAATGATCGAGCGCTTGCTTCGACTCTGTTTCTGTCGGTTCAACCATAAGACAGTCATGCATTGGCCAGTGCATTGTCGGTGGATGCACACCGTAGTCAATCATCCGCTTTGCAATGTCAATAAGCGTGACGCCACGATCTAGCAGATCTCTAGGGACAGTCACAAATTCATGCGCACAGAACTTGCCTTCGCTGGGTTTAAAGAATGGCATGGTGTATAAATCGGCTAAACGTGCTGCAAGATAATTCGCATTCAGCACCGACGTACCTGAAACATTTTGAAGCCCAGCAGGACCACATGCTGAAATGTAGGTCCAACAACGAACAAGCACGCCGAATTGACCAATAAAAGAGCGAACCTTTCCGATTGTTTTCTCTCTGTCTCGATCAAGATAGAAGCTACCATCATCCGCCATCATCACTTGCGGTACAGGTAAATATGGTGCGAGCGCTTCTGTTACAGCAATAGGACCACTACCTGGGCCGCCGCCGCCGTGTGGCGTGCTGAATGTTTTGTGCGTGTTGTAATGCATTGCATCAGCACCAAAGTCACCTGGTCGAATTCGACCGACCATTGCATTCATATTCGCACCATCGAGATACAACATTGCGCCCGCCTCATGAATAATATCTGCTATATCCTGGATGTGCATATCAAATAGACCAGCAGTGCTTGGATTTGTAATCATAAATGCCGCAATGTTTTCAGCACCAACTTGTGCAATTACTTCTTTTAAATGATCTAAATCTGTTTGGCCTTCTACCGAGCGAACCGTTTGCACTGATGCTCCGCACATTGTGCAAGATGCTGGATTAGTCCCATGCGCTGTGTCTGCAGCAAGCACTACTGTTCGCTCAGGCTGATTATGATCAGCGTAGTAGGCCTTGATCACTTTGAGTGCAGTAAACTCGCCGTGTGCTCCTGCCGCAGGCTGCAGGGAAACTTCATGCAAGCCTGCAATTTCTTCCAGCATCGTGCGGGTTTCGTATAACAAACGTAGCGCACCTTGAATCGTGTCATCATCTTGAAGCGGATGCAAGCAACTAAATCCAGGAAGTGCCGCAGCCCATTCATTAATACGAGGATTATGCTTCATGGTGCACGAACCAAGAGGATAAAAATTTCCGTCTACAGAAAAGTTTCTATCAGACAAATGTGTATAGTGAGCCATGACATCATGCTGACCAAAGGAAGGCAATTTTGTTCCAGCTCCAATCAGACTAATTGGAATTTCGGTTTCAGGAACATCTAACGGAGGGAAATCAACACCCTGCTGCTGATCGACATGTTTTTCGAAAATCAATGGCTCAACAGGTTTATCGCTGCGCGATAGTTTTTTAATCATTTCAAGAGTTGTCATGATGACACCTCCTTACAAAAATCAACAAATAAATCCATTTCTTGCTTCGTTCGCTTCTCAGTGACTGCAATAATCAACTCATTGCCTTGAGATAGACCTTGCATTCGCCGCCCCTTCGCGGCTACACCTGGCAATATGCCTCGGGCTTTTGCTTTATTTACAACTTCCGTTACATCAATTGGACACTTGATGGTGAATTCGTTAAAGAATGAACCAGTATATTTCATTGCCCAGCCATCAAGATTACACAGCTCTCTTGCAAGATAATGCGCTTTGTGCCAACATTGCTCTGCCATTTCTTTCAATCCAGAACTTCCTACAGTTGTCATAAACATCGAAGCCCGCATTGCCATTAAACCTTGATTTGTGCAAACATTACTTGTGGCTTTTGCGCCACGAATATGTTGTTCACGTGTCTGCAATGTTAAACAAAAAACTCTTCGGCCGTCGCCATCGCTAGTCAACCCAACAAGACGGCCTGGCATCTTTCGTGTATATGATTCTTTTGCCGCAAGCAAACCAAGATATGGTCCACCAAGATTCAACGCATTGCCTAGAGACTGCCCTTCACCTGCAGCAATGTCTGCACCACATTCGCCTGGAGTTTTAAGAACACCGCACCCAATCGGGTTAAAGACAGCAATTGCTGCCGTTTTTTCCACTTGGTGCGCTCTGCCAAAGCAACCTTCCCAGTCTTCAATTTGCCCCCAAATATTTGGCGATTGGATAATAACTGCCGCAGTCTCTTCAGAGCAATTAGCTTCAACAGTACTAGGATCAATTTTCCCATCTGTTGCCTCGAGAATAGTAATAGTAATATTCAAATCTGCGAGCACTGTTCTCAAAACAGCTATATATTCAGGATGTAATGTTGCAGCGACAAGGACTTCACTTCTTCGAGTCGTGTTCGTAGCAAGGAGTGCCGCTTCTGCAACAGCAGTTGCACCATCATACAAACTTGCATTTGCAATATCGAGCCCAGTGAGTCGAGCGATTTGGGATTGAAATTCAAAGAATGCTTGCAATGAACCTTGCGATGCTTCTGCTTGATATGGAGTATATGAAGTCAAAAACTCGCCGCGACTTATAAGCTGATCAATAAGTGCTGGATAAAAATGATCATATGCACCGCACCCCATGAAGCATGCCATGTCATGAGCCCCATGATTATGATCAGCCATTTCTTTAAGCGCACGCTGAAGTTCTAGCTCACTCAAAGCGGGCATAAGATCCAATCCTTCTGCACATAGAATTGAGTCTGGGATGGCCTCAAAAAGCGCTTCCACTGAGTCTATCCCTATTGCCTGTAACATTTCTTCACGATGGGTTGAATTTAATTGGGTGTAATCCATTTGGGTACTCGCTGTTTCAGAGTGGTAAGTATAAACTCTACGGCATGATAAAACTAATTGGAATCGGTCTTCTTTTCACACTTCCTTCATTTGCTGAACCCACGGGTTCAGTCGTGCCTGGCCCAGCGTCCATCCGTGGTTTCCAGCCAGAGACCACGGCTAATGATGATGCTATTAAATCGTACTTTGAAAATGCTGGACCTCTGGCTATAGAGTATTACGAACACCTCACACTTCTCTCAAATCCTTGGATGGGTGGGCGACAACCAGGTTCGGAAGGTAGCAAGCGAGCGGGTGAGTATATCATTTGGAACTTAGAGAATTATGGCATTAAACCGGCTTTCAATGAAGGTACTTCCTGGCACCAGCCGTTCAATTTTCAAATTGACAATGAAGCGGCTACGGTTAATGATTCTCAAGTTGTTATCGCAGATATGGTACTTATTCCAGATCAAGATTACGTAGTACTAGGCAACAGCGGAAGTGGTGATATAACCGCACCAGTTGTATTTGTGGGATATGCGATTGAAGAAGGCGAAAATGGATACACCTCCTTTCCAGAAGAAAACAACCTTGATGGAAAAATTGCACTCATGCTTAGATATGAGCCTTTAGATGAAAATGGTGCAAGCCAATGGGCTCGAAGAAGATTTAGCCCAAGTTCCAATATCCAAAATAAAATGCAAGCGGTAATCGACCGTGGTGCTTCCGGTGTGATTTTAGTGAATCCTCCTAATTGTAGAGACGGGAAACGAGGTCTAGAAAAGATTCGTTCGAACCGTTTTGGCACAACAGATATCCCAGTAGTTCAATTCAGCCATGAGAGTGCTGAATTATTGCTGCCTAATGGTGATTTGCTTTCACTTCAAACACTAGCCGATTCTGGCGAAATAAATACCATTGAACTTGGAAAAACACGTATTCAAACAGACGTTGAATACTCAGGACTTAAAGCTGCGAATATCGGAGGAGTCATTCCAGGGCGTGGCGCACTCGCTGATGAATGGGTAATTGTTGGAGGCCATTATGATCACGTTGGCTTTGGATATACAGGCACATCTACTCCAGGTGTTCTTCACAGAGGTGCTGACGACAATGCTTCTGGTAGCTCAGCTGTTCTGCTTGTAGCCAGATTGCTCTCCGAGTTCTACGATACCAGTCAAGAGGAATCGATGCGTTCGATGCTCATTCTGTTCTTCGACGGTGAAGAAGCAGGATTATACGGATCTGCTCACTATGTAAAAAACCCAAGCGTTGATTTGGAAAAAGTCAATGCAATGCTAAATCTTGATATGGTGGGAAGCCTACGAGATAATACGCTCATGCTTGGAGGTACAGGAACTGCTACGGAATTTGAAACCATTATCCCTCCCGTTTTTGAATCATCTACGCTAAAAGGAAGTTTAAGCCCTGGAGGCACTGGGCCCTCTGACCATACGAATTTTTATAAAGAAGATATTCCTGTGCTTTTCTTTTTCACTGGAATGACCGATGAATACCACACCCCAGCGGATAAAGCGTACACCATCAATCCACTCGGCGGCGCTCTAGTTGCAGAGATTGCTGAAAAATTTGCGGAACGATTTGCTACAGAAAACTTCTTAACATTTACATCGGACACACGTGGCGGAACAAATCGCTCAATGCGTATGCCCTCACCCGTAAGACTGGGTGTTCAACCATCCTACACAGCCATTTTAGAGACTGGCATCCAAATTACTGGTGTAAGCGAAGGTACATGTGCAGAAGAGGCTGGTCTACAAGCCGATGATATTTTGCTTGCATGGAACGACACAGAACTTACCGGAGGAAGAAAACTCATGGATCTTCTCAAAGCATCAGCACCAGGAGATAATATTGAATTGACTGTTCAACGAGGTGGGGAAAATATCATTG
>CAJWSE010000070.1 GCA_913046275.1 uncultured Phycisphaerae bacterium
GATGGTCGCGAATTGCATGACCCAATTATTATCCGAGATATCACTGCCAAAGATGCCAAGGGTGGCGACAAAATTGTATTTGAAATGTTGCATTACCCTGAAAAAGATTATTACGGCGAAGGAGTTATTACACGGATTCTCGGTGATTCCGGTCAGCCGGATGTCGAAACACAGGCTGTCATTCTTGCGTTTGGCTTACATCAAGATTTTGATGATGAATCAAAAGAAGAAGCGAGGAGTGCTTCCTCCAGTTTTGAATTGGCGGATGATGATGAACGTGAAGACTTGACAGGTACGTTTATTTTTACAATTGATCCTACTGATGCAAGAGATTTTGATGATGCAATTAACATTGCTTATAACAGCCAAAAGGAAGAGTGGGAGCTGGGTATTCATATTGCTGATGTCGCTTCCTTTGTGACTGCAGGAAGCGCGCTTGATAATGGTGCTTTTGAACGCGGTAACAGCGTATATCTTCCCCGGCAAGTCATACCAATGCTTCCAGAAATCTTATCTAACGGTGTTTGTTCTTTACAGGAGGGAGTGCGGCGTTGGGCAAAATCCATATTTATCAAATTTGATAATAAGGGTAGAGTTAAGGGTCATAAGCTTCGGAATACTGTTATTCAATCGCAAAAAAGATTGACCTACTTAGAGGCGCAGTCTTTAATTGATGGGGACTTAAAGGCAGCTCGAAAACATGCAGTTACAGGCGCTAACTATTCGGAGGCGTTAATTGATTCATTAAAACTTGCAGATACTCTTGCAAAGAAATTACTTTCGCGTCGTCGTCGTGATGGAATGATTGAACTTCAATTACCCGAGGTTGCATTGGAATTTGATGGCGAAGGTCGTGTTATCGATGCACATCCAGAAGATGATGCGTTTACGCATAGAATTATTGAAATGTTTATGGTTGAAGCAAATGAGGCCGTTGCAAGAACCTTTGCAGGTCTTGACATTCCACTTTTGCGTCGTGTCCACCCAGAGCCTAAGTTTGGAGATATGGCAGAACTTCGCTTATTTGCACGAAGTGTTGGCATTGGAATCCCAGAGCAGCCATCTAGGGAGGACTTACAACGTCTTTTGCGTGCAACAAAAGATAGTAACTCTTCTAGAGCAATTCATTTTGCTGTTTTGCGAACATTGTCGCAGGCAATTTATAGTCCCGCAGAAATAGGGCACTTCGCGTTAGCGAGCGAACATTACGCGCACTTTACAAGTCCGATTCGTAGATATCCAGATTTAACAGTTCATCGGGCTATTGCTGCATATCTCGATTACACTGAGAATGGCAAAAACATAAAAGGTGGTAAGGCCAGGCGCCTGCTTGTTGACAACATACGCAATGATCATCGTGTCTTAGATGAGGGATTACTCATTGATGTTGGCGAAAGTTGTTCTTCAACAGAGAGAAATGCAGAGCAGGCAGAGCGATCGCTACGAACATTTTTAGTGATGCAATTTTTGCATGAAGAGCATCTTGGAAATAAGTTTTCTGGCATCATTACGGGCTTTTCTTCGATTGGTGTATTTGTATCTCTCGAACGTTTTCTGGTCGAGGGGTTAGCAAGATTTGATAGCATTTCTCGTTCCTCTAAGCGCAATGATCGATGGGTTCGAATGGAGGGTACAGGACGAATTGTTGCACAAAAAAGCGGGGCGGTTCTTTCTACAGGAGACAAAGTTACTGTACAAATTGTTGCAGTTAATTTGCCTACAAGGGAGATGGAGATACAGATTGTACAAATGCCTGACAACCATATTGAGGATATTGTTGAGCCACATATTTCAAAGCAACAAACAAAAAAACGTAGTGGTAAAAAAACGAAATCCAAAGGCAGGGGTCGAGGGCGAAAACGAAATTAAGTTTTATTATGTTTTGAACAAGTTTGGAGATTTACTATGAATGACACGAGTAAGATTGAATCAATTCTTCATGAAGATCGAATATTTCTTCCACCACCAGACTTTGATGTCAGAATTGGTGGTTCATATGTCAATTCGATGGATGAATATAGAGACTTGTATGCTCAGTCAATCAAAGACCCCGATGGTTTTTGGGGTGACGTTGCAGGGGAGCTAGAGTGGTTTCAAGAGTGGGACTCTGTCCAGTCTGGCGCATTTCCTGATGTTCGATGGTTTGATGGAGGCAAAACAAACATTTGCCATAATTGTATTGATCGCCAAATTAATATGGGGCACGGTGATTCTACGGCCATCATTTGGGAAGGAGAGCCATACAACGATGTGCCAGAAATTCGTACTCTTTCATACAAGGACTTGCATGCAGAAGTCTGCCGATTTGCAAATGCACTAAAAGCACAGGGAGTACAAAAAGGCGATGTTGTAACTATTTACATGGGCATGGTTCCTGAACTCGCCATAGCAACACTTGCCTGCGCGCGCATTGGTGCACCTCACTCTGTCATTTTTGGAGGTTTTTCTTCACAAGCCATTGCAGATCGTGTTGAAGATGCAAAAAGTAAAATTGTAATTACATGTGATGGTTCATGGCGCAGAGGTAAAATTGTGCCATTGAAGGATAATGTTGACGCAGCGACAGAATTAACAAGCTATATCAAAAAAGTTATCGTATTGAAGCGATGCGACAATAAAGTGTCATGGGTAGAAGGCCGCGATATGTGGTGGTCATCAGTATGTAAAGCTCAAGAAGAAGATTGTCCATGCGAAGAGATGAATGCTGAAGATATGCTTTTTTTGTTGTATACATCTGGATCAACAGGAAAGCCAAAAGGCATTATTCACACAACAGGTGGATATATGGTCTACACCTACTTAACAAGTAAATTTGTTTTTAATTTAAAACCAGATATAGAACAGGTCTATTGGTGCACAGCGGATATAGGTTGGATTACTGGTCACAGTTACATTATCTATGGCATGTTGCCAAATCGAGTTCCAACAATTATGTACGAGGGAGCTCCGAACTTTCCAGATAGCGATCGATTTTGGGATATTGTTGAGCGACATAAGGTCACACAATTCTATACGGCACCAACGGCGATTCGTGCATTTATGAAATGGGGGGATGAGCATCCATCAAAGCACGACCTTTCTTCATTGAAGGTTCTTGGCACTGTTGGTGAGCCTATAAATCCTGAGGCCTGGATGTGGTATAAAGAAGTGATTGGCGGAAATAATTGTCCTATTGTTGATACATGGTGGCAAACAGAAACTGGGGGGCATATGCTTACTCCAATTCCAGGAGCCACACCAACAATTCCAGGTTCTTGTACGCAGCCTTTCTTCGGTATTGATGCAGCAGTGGTTGATGAAGATGGCCGTGAAGTAGAAGAGAATTCAGGCGGTCTTCTTGTCATTCGAAGCCCATGGCCTTCAGCACTGCGAGGAATCTATGGTGATAGAGAACGTTTTATAGACACTTATTTTTCACGCGTAGATGGCATGTACCTGGCAGGAGATAGTGCCCGTCGGGATGAAAACGGCAACTTTTGGATTATGGGCCGTATTGATGATGTCATAAATGTTTCAGGGCATCGACTTGGAACAATGGAAATAGAATCTGCATTAGTAAGCCACGAATCAGTGGTTGAAGCAGCAGTCGTTGGTGTTCCGCATGATATTAAGGGCACAGGCATAGCAGCATTTTGCACATTAGGTTCAGGTTTTAAGCCATCAGAGGAATTAAAGAATTCACTTCAAGATCATGTTAGTTCGGAAATAGGGGCAATTGCAAAACCAGATTTATTGAAATTTACCGATGCGCTGCCAAAGACTAGATCTGGAAAAATTATGCGTCGTCTGCTACGTGATGTTGCTGCAGGTACAGATTCCGAGCAGGATGTCACCACACTTGAAGATTTTACTGTTCTAGCCAAGTTACGCTCTGAGGATTAAATCAATTCGAGTAATCTTTGTGGCTTCATTCTGAATTGCTCTGTGCTCGATATACTATTGAGCATGTCAAATTACACAACTGTTAAAGATGCAAAAGTCGGAATTTTGATGGGCAGCGCTTCAGACTGGCCAACTATGAAGCGAACAAGTGATACGCTGAAATTATTCGGTGTTGCTCACGAATGCAATGCACTTTCTGCACATAGAAATGCTGATTTAGTTCGTGAATATCTTGCAGTAGCTGAATCGAGAGGCGTAGAGTTATTTATTTGTGCTGCTGGTGGTGCAGCTCATCTTGCTGGTGTTGTAGCCGCGCATACGGAAAAACCAGTATTGGGTTGCCCTATGCAAGCGTGGTCACTGGACGGCATGGATTCCCTTCTTTCAACGGTACAGATGCCAAAGGGTATTCCAGTTGCAACATTTGCAATCGGAGGTGCTGGAGCGACGAATGCGGCGTTGTTTGCCGTTCAAATGCTCTCTATGGCCGATTCTGAACTTTTAGAACGCTTTCATGCCTTTAGGGAAGAGCAGTCTACTAAGACAACTCTGCTTGAATAGTTTATTTTTCTATTGCTTTTTCAACGTCCGAGAACCACAATAATGGGTTCTTGATTGCGTTCTGTATTGCCATGCTACGTTGCATGCCGATTCAGCAGAAATAGATAGGAATCTTGACGAACAAATGCCCCATACCAGCGCGTATGGAGAGAAGAAATATTGGAGCAAATTTATGCGATTAATGACAAAAATTATCTTAGCTGTAGGGCTAGTTGCAACTTTAGCGGTATCTGCATTTGCTAAGCCAAAAAACTTTGATGAAGTCAATGATGGATACACAAAAGTCGTTTCAACGATTGATGGTTCAAATCCATTATTTGGACTTTGGAAAAATGATAAGGAGCAGCAGCTCTTAGTCGAATTGCCACGAGGATGGGATCGCAAAAAATTCTTTATCGCTGTGACACCAACAGCAGGTGTTCGCTTTGTAGGTCTGCAAGGAAATGAAGCATATGTATATCTTCGTAAATATCGAGATCGAATTGCATTTATTGCACCAGAAACATCAGTTCGTTCATCTGGCGATAAAGCATCTCAAGATGGTGTAGATGCATCGTTTACAGATACTGTACTTTTTGATGTTCCAATTGTTGCAAATGGACCAAGTGGCCAGCCCGTTATTGACTTAGACAGCCTTCTGGTTGGCCAGGCATCAAAAGTTGCTGGTTCAGTCGGTAGTGGTGCTAATAGCAAGTTATCTACAATCTTAAAAGCAAAATCTTTCCCAAAGAATCTTGAGGTTGCTTTTGAAATGCCTACGTCAGGTGGAAAATTCAAAAAAATTCACTATTCAATTAGTGAAGTTCCAGAACGGAGCAGTTATAAACCACGCAAAGCAGATGAACGTGTCGGTTACTTTGCCACAAATTACCGGGACCTTGGTCAATACCATGATGAAGACAAATGGATTCATTACATCAACCGGTGGGATTTACAAAAGCAGGACCCAAAACTTTCGCTGAGCCCACCTAAAAAGCCTATTGTTTTTTACATAGAGCACACTGTTCCCGTTCGTTATCGACGCTGGGTTCGAGATGGTGTTGTATATTGGAATGACGCCTTTCGTAAAATAGGCATTGATAATGCCATCGAAGTCTATTACCAAGATGCTACGACAGGTGCGCATATGGACAAAGACCCGGAGGATGTTCGTTATAACTTTTTACGTTGGCTGCATAACGATGTTGCCACAGCAATTGGGCCATCCCGAGCACATCCACTGACTGGTGAAATTCTTGATGCAGATATTGTTCTCACTGATGGTTGGATTAGAGCATTTTGGCGTTGGTATAACCAAACACCACTGTCAACTGAAGCAATGAGTTCATTTACACCAGAAGATTTGCAATGGCTCGAAGAGAATCCAACTTGGGATCCTCGAATAAGATTAGCAAGT
>CAJWSE010000071.1 GCA_913046275.1 uncultured Phycisphaerae bacterium
TGTTTGAAGATTTACAAGCATTGAAGGGTACTGTGAATTTGCGAGCGCAACTACACCTGCATGCCGCAGATACACATCATCATCATTATTATTATCTAACATCTCTAAAACTTCATCTAAGGCATCCCCAAGGTGCCCGGATGCTATTGTGCTAAAAAAGGACACTCGTGACGTATCGCCATTGATGAGCTTTGAAACTTGCTCAAAAGCAGGAGAATAGTTAGCTTCACCTAAAATACGACATGCTTGGGCCCGCACTTCAGCATCGGCATCTTGAAGCAGTGGAACAATATGATGCATTTGTGACACAAGCCCCTTACGATCAATCATTGCCAATGCCCACATCGCATGAATTCGCCCGAGCTGATGATGAGAATTCAATGCTGCAACAATCTCATCTGTACTTTTACGTGCTGCGACTTCATATTGCGCTCTAATGCGCACTCGACGATCTTTGTGTTCTAGTAATGTTATTAGTGCTTTTACACTTAAATTTTTAAAACCGTTTCTAAAAAGAGAAGATACATCACCACTTTCTTGGTTTGCTTCATCCCAAACAGAATATAGTCGACCTTCTTCGTTCCCCATCCACCCCTGCCCCCAATCACTTATAACCATTTTCCCTTCATAACTAAAATCGACATCGGTACATAAGACTTTATCCACAAACACGTGCTCATCTTCAAGTGTAAACGAAGCACCTTTTGGTTCAACTGCAAAACTGATGACGTTGCTGTAGTCCGCTCCCCCCCTAAAATCACAAAGGAAAAAATGATTATCGTATCTCTCTGACAATCCTAATCCCGGATATGCAACAAAACCAGATGGTCCTGAGCCGAGCGTATCGACTGCTGGAAGAATCCAAGCAGGCCTATTTTCAGCATGCGGGTCCCACCCTTCCTCTTTTACCCAAGGGCCTCTATCATTTTCACCAGCGAGTGTCTGGTACTCCATTCGCCATCCCGTTTCACCACCTTCAACGCAATAGACGAGGCGCGCCTTGTCTACAGAGTCTGAATTATTATCGCCTGTGAATAAATTCCCATAATTGTCAAATGCCAACTCCTGAGGATTGCGAAGTCCATGATGAAATACTTCTAAACCTTCTCCGTCAAGCTCACTTCGAAATACTGCACCCTCCCCTGGGCTATGCAACTCTGTGCCGTCTTCAAATTCTACATGGTACCCTCGGTCGCCAATTGACCAATATAGCCGCCCATCAAGGCCTAAGGCTAGCCCATGCATATCATGTCCACGGAGCGCAATGCGAACCCCAAATACTTCGCCAAACATTGACTGCCTCTGACCATCTGTATCAAAAAACCACAAGTGTGGGATACATGCGTACCAAACCATGCCATCCATTGCTAAAACACCAGAACCAGTACCGTCAAGAGGTTCGCTAAAACCATCTGCAAAAATCTCTGCCGTCTCAAACACTCCATCACCATCGACATCAATGAGTTTTCGAATTCGATCTTCATACTCCGAATAATATTCCATGCCCGTTTCACGTTGGTCAGCGAAATATTTATACATCTCCAAGCGGTCAGGAACTGTCTGTAGAGCTAGATCCCATGTCAACCAAAATGGGCTTGAGCGATTATCTTCGACACCTTTTTCTTGGCGAAAAGATTCTGCGACTAATATGTTTCCGTCGTCATCGAAACAAAAAGCAACTGGATCCATTATATCGGGCTCAACTGCAATCAGCTGTTTAGAAAAACCCTCCGGCACAATCATGTTTTCAAATGCCACAACAGGATCACTAGATAGACAAAACGTAGTAATTATATTTATGACCATGTTAAGCTTTCAGGTAATGTATTAAAGTTTCGATAGCCTTCTTCCGTGACAAGAATCATATCTTCAACTCGTATGCCACCAAGCGCTTTGCTGTATAGACCGGGCTCAATTGTGACAATATCTCCTGCTAATAGGGCAACTCCGTTGCGGTCTAACAAGGGGGGCTCATGTACATCCAAGCCAATGCCATGCCCCGTGCCATGTGGCATTGAACAGAACGACTCATCATCGTTTGCCTTTGGCAACCCTTCCTTATAACCGTGTTCAAGTAACACCCGAATTGTTTCGAGATGAACGATCTCGCCTAAAACTCCCGCTTTAATAGTAGCCATTGCAGCTTCTTTAGCAGACACAACAGCAGTGTGCATTTTTTCCAGTTCTGGAGACACCTCGCCATGCACAACCGTTCTTGTGCAATCGCCGTTGTACATTGTCTTTTTATCTAATGGAAAAATGTCAATAATAACTGGCTGACCTGTAAAGAGAGCCCCCGAACCAAGTTCATGACAATCTCCACCATCACTCCCACCTGCAACTATACATGGCGGATTGAAGAAATTCCGCTCAAGCAAAAAAGTATCAATTAGCGTACGCAATCGTTCACTTGTCAATGGGTCACTCCCCATGTGCAAAATACCGTTGACATCTGGTGTTGAGTTTGCAACTGTTTCACATGCCATCCGCATCACGTCTTCTGTGACATGTTGAGCTTGCTCTAAATGGCACTGCTCTTCATCGTCTTTGATGCGCCGCTCAGTAACACCCATATCTATATCTAGCTGCACCTCGATTCCAGCCGCTTCCATTTCATCCACATATAACAATGGAAGTGTTCTATCTCCAATCACGGCTGTAATACCATTTCTACGAAGGCACTCAGCTGTAGATTGAGCGGCAGCGGTATCTCGGTCACCAGAAAGTCCATTAGCTGGAGTAAAGTCACTGTAACCATATACTCGATCAGCACGTGCATTCTTTTTCGCACGCTCCATTTCAATTTCTCGAAGAATGATTGTTCTTGTGCCATCAGGTAAATCAATTGCAATCATGGCATCATGAACCATGAACTGAACTAATCTGAACAACGATTTATTCGTTGATGGATTACCTGCCATAACTCGAGCTGTCTTTGTATTCATACGCTTAGTGTAGTGAATACACACTTCATAGGTCGAGCATTAGACATGTGCCTGAAGGAACGGTATCGAGCGAAACATATATGTAGATAGGAACAAAAGCAAAAAATGAAAAATGCACGCATTAAGATAAGCGCAATTTTAACTGGACTACACCCTAAATGAAACGAATGGAGCCGATCGGGCTCGAACCGACGACCTCTTGCATGCCATGCAAGCGCTCTCCCAACTGAGCTACGGCCCCAAATTTTTTACATTGCGTCGTTGATGGCAGCAGCAAGGTCATCTTTTGAGGCGATACCAACAAATTTGTTTGAAATTTCACCGTTCTTTAAGATAAGCACGGTTGGAATAGATTGGATACCGTATTTCACTGCGGCATCACGATTACTATCAATATCAACCTTACCTACTTTTGCCTTACCTTCGAACTCCGTCGCGAGTTCATCAATAACTGGGCCTAGCATTTTGCAAGGGCCACACCATTCTGCCCAAAAGTCAACTAGAACCGGTACATCTGCTTCTAAAACTTCTGATTGGAAATTGCTATCTGTAAATTCTAATGCCACGGTTCTAACTCCTAAATTTCTTGTGTAAGTGTGGGTAGGGATTGTAACACTCGAGCGTGCTTATGAACATTGTGGACTCGAAAAATCTGCCCTCCCTGCATGGCCATTTCAGCGGCAACCGCTGCCGAGACCTCGTCACGCGCAATTGGCGACGTAATCCCTGATATTGCTCCCAAAAAACTTTTTCTACTTGCGCCCAAATACAATGGCAAATCCAGCTTATGAAATTCCGACAGGCGCTCAACGATCTCCCAGTTTTGCGGAACGCTCTTCCCAAAACCAAAACCTGGATCTACTGCAATACATTTCTTTTGAATACCAATTTCAATCGCTCGATTCACTTGCTGGGAAAGCCAAGCGTAAACTTCACTCACAATGTCTCGAGAGATCGGATCCTCGGCATATTCATCGCTGTAGCTATCAAGTTCGGGAAGGAGGCGACGATGCATTAATACCAGGCCACAACCCTCATTAGCAACTAACGGAAGCATGCCTTCATCAGCAAGGCCTCCGGAAACATCATTTACAATAATCGCTCCCGCTGACAGCGCTGCCGCCGCCACCCTTGAACGGGTTGTATCAATCGACACATATACATCAATCTCACTCGAAATAGCTTCAATGATTGCTGCCGTACGCTCAATCTGTTCATCTTCAGAAATCGACTTCGCACCAGGACGCGTCGACTCTCCGCCAACATCAATAATGGATGCTCCATCATTAACAAGATTACGAACATGGACTAGAGCATCACCTTGTTGCTGGAATTTACCACCATCACTAAAACTATCCGGGGTCACATTCAAAATTCCCACAAGAATAGGCTTTTGAAGCGATAATACCTCTGTTTTACATTTCCACTGATACGCTCTAGAGTTCACAGAAAGTAGGGTATAGCAAGATGCGTGACCTTGTCATAAATAGCACCGTGCAAAACATATTGTTGCTACTTATCCCAATGGCATTTGCATACCTATTAAAAAAAGCTCACATACGCTCATGGGCACTTCTTGGGGGTGCTATAGGCGGCATACTTCTTGGGCCAGCTGTACTTGGGAATGTTCTACCGAAATATTGGGAGGGACTATTCGAAGGAGGCACTAACCAACGTGCGCTATATTCACACGTGGAGAATCAACAAAAAGCAGATTTAGCAGCCGCCATAAAACTTGGAGCAAGCGAAAATATTATTATGCAAATGCGCGCATCCCAGCAGTACGAACTTCAAGAAAGCAAAATATTGTTGGATACTGAGAAATGGAATGACCAAGCACCACTGCGCTATTATGTGATTTGCCTTACTTTGTTGATTTTAATCAGTGGAGCGATGCGCTCAAAAACCAAAGAAAAAATCTCTGCGCCTCAGGCTTTATCTGTAGGCGCTTGGGCCGCTCTTGTTCCCAGTGCGCTTTCAACAATTGTGGCCTATTGGTTTTGGGGAACAACTACACCAACCGCCCTAGCATTTGGAGCTTGCATGGGCGTGGGGCCCTGGGTTTTTACACGCTGGGAGAAACAAATAGCAAACACTTCGGAGCAAGGTGGCGCTTCACTCATGCTTCACTGCGGAAGGGTTGCATGGATTGTTGCAACTGCTATTGCAATCTACGCGACTCAGGAAATCCATGGGACAGTGGCGCTCTTTTATCTACTCCCCCTCCTAGTGCTACCCGGTTGCTGGTTCATCCCTGCATACAACATGAAGTTATTGAATACATTTGTGGACCACGTCGCTATTCCCAGCTTGATGGCAACCGCACTTGTTTTAATTCATCCAATACAATCGTTCTTAATTTGGCCAATGATTGTTGTCATTTTATTCTGCGCTGATGCCAGATGGCTTGGCGGCATGCTAGGACTCACATTATTAGGCGGCAGGAAAAATGGAAATACGATGAAACTTGCGTTGCCCCTTGTTGATGCAAGCATTTCACAACTTTGCATGACTGCATTACTTTTTATCACAGGAGTACTCACGCCAGAAATGGCCCTCGCCTTGCTTTTTGGAGTCATCTTTCTTGATCAAACTGCACGAACTAGAATGAAGTTCGCATATCAAGCTGATTTATTCCACAGTGACTGATTTTGCTAAATTGCGCGGCTTATCAACATCCTTGCCACGAAGGACAGCAGCATGATACGCAATAAGCTGAAGCGGAAT
>CAJWSE010000072.1 GCA_913046275.1 uncultured Phycisphaerae bacterium
CAATATGGCCATCTTGCGGAACATAGCGTTCGGCAATGTTCATCGAAGACATAATCTTAATTCGTCCAATGAGAGCTGGCTGCAAATGTTTTGGTGGAGGTGGTTGTTCTTCAAGCACCCCATCAATGCGATATTTAACTTTCAGTTCTGTTTCAAATGGCTCTATGTGAACGTCACTCGAACGTTGCTGAATGGCTTCAAGGAGAAGGAGGTTCACCAAGTTGATGAGAGTTGGCTGTTCGGCCATGACTAGAATGTTGTCTGCTTCAATTGCATCAACATTATGGTCATTGGTTTCAGATTTATCAGATAGACCCCCGAGACTTTCAGCCATTCTCGCAGCGGTTGTGCCATAGTGCTTTTGCATAAGTTCTGAAAATATGTCTTTTTCCATCCCGCATCGTGTGACTGGATGATTCGTGATCGTTGCAACTTCGTCAGCAGCCTCGATATCTTCTGGGCTCATCATTGCAACATGAAGCCGTCCATTTTCAATATAAAGGGGTAAAGCACGAAGCCTTACCGCTAATTCTGCATCTACAAGGTCGACAATATTCTGTTGAACTTCAGGAAGGAGTTCAATCCATGATAATCCCATTGCAATGCATTCTTGCTTTGCGTCCTTCGGGGGTGCTACGTCAATGTTCTTGACATGTGTATCAGTTTGCTGTTCCATTTGCTACAGTTTAACTTCCCGGCCTGCCCATGCCACCGCCAAGGCTGTTTGTTGTGCTGTCACCTTTTGGCTTTGGTGCATTGCCTTTGGTGTCTTTACCTTTGCCCTTTGTAGCATTGTTGCCATTAAGCGATAACCCGCCATTTTTGCCTTGGGGAGCAACAGATGGACTATTAGTATTTTGTTGTTCATTACGCGGAATCCAACGGCGGGCACCATCGAGTTCAAGGAATTGGTCTTCAGAGAGAAGCGCACGAAGCATTTCTATATATTTTTTCCCAAGTTCTTCACGTTTCTTATAGAGTTCGCGGGTGGGATCGTCAAGTTTTTGAGGGGACCCACCTTGTTTTCGAACCTGGCCAGCAAGCTCTCGACTTCGATGCATTGCTGGTTCAAATTTACGCGTCTCGTTAAGTAAGCCATCATTTATTATGCCGAGTTCTTGCAAGTAGCTCAGTTCAAGAGCTACGATTTGCGCACGGATGCCTTCATCGTACGATTCATTTTCAGCAGCTTGCCTGAAGATGCGTTCAGCAGGAGTCCTTCGAAAGATTCGCGTATAACCGCGCTTGAGAGCTCTGTTTCTAAAATCTTCACCGTCGTTTACTGCTAGGTTTCCGCTTATGATTTCAATATATCGATCATTGAGATCACGTACTTCAACGCGTGCTTTGATAACGCCATCAACAAGGTCAGGAGATTTTGAATTGTCCCCAGAAAGTATATTATCAAATAATTTCTTTGGGTTGCCTCGGAGGATTGCATCACGAGTTCGCATAGCTCCGTCAAGAGCAATAGCGTATTCTTCTAGATGATCGCTGATTGAGTTTTCAGCAACTGGTGAAAGCTCTGTATCGCGAACGATTTGAAAGAGATTGACAGATTCGCCACTGAGTCGTCCTTTTGAGACATGTTTTTCTCGATAAAGTTTTTGAGTAAAACCAGGCCACATAATGTGTTGGTCTTCAACTAGGATTGCTTTTACATTTTCTAGAAGCCCATCATCGAGTTGTCTTTTAGCGATGAGCCAATCGCCTAGCGCATTGAGCACAGGTTCTAATGTGTCCCGGTTTGAAGATGGGCCTTTTGCTTGAATCTCTTCAGCAACTCGATTAAGCCGTTCTTGTGTCTCGGCCCAGCCATTTTGAAAATCGTCCTCATAGGAATCAAACATTGCTTCGACAATCACCTCCTGAGTGTCGTCAAGATTCAAGCCCTCTGCAAATACGACGAGGTCACGAGCCATATATTCTGGCTGCATTGCTTCTGCCATATATTCCATTTGTGCTTGTGCTGAATTAGTTAAAAATGCTAGTAGAGTCGTTGCAGCGGCTATAAATAGTGTTTTAGTCATGTTTTTACCAATCATTTAGGGTCCTTCTCTTCAAATCGAGTTCTGGTGAAAGATTCTCGGCCTTTCTCAAGTACTAGTTCAACGCACATCTCAAATAAATATGACATGCCAGTTTTGAGGTTGTGCTATCGGACGGTAATAGATTCATGGGCTAGTGGTTCTTTGTTCAATTCGCTTTTCTGAAGTTGTTTTCACAATTCTGTCAACATATATAGATGGTGTGTGGACATCATTAGGCTCAAATGTGCCAATAGGTACAATTTCTTCAACCTCAGCAATAGTGATTTTCCCTGATGTTGCAACCATTGGATTGAAATTGCGGGCCGTTTTTCGGTAAATCAAATTGCCAGCTTCGTCTGCTTTCCATGCTTTGACTAGTGCAAGATCCGCAACAATACCCCGCTCAAGTATGTACGTTTCTCCATTAAATTGTTTAGTTTCTTTGCCTTCTGCAACAACGGTGCCAACTCCTGTTTTTGTAAAGAACCCTGGGATGCCTGCACCACCTGCACGAAGTCGTTCAGCAAGTGTTCCTTGGGGGCAGAATTCAATTTCAAGTTCTTCAGCCATAAACTGTCGTTCAAATTCAGCATTTTCACCCACGTATGAACTCATCATCTTTTTGATTTGTTTCGTTTGCAAAAGTAGTCCTAGCCCCCAATTGTCTACGCCAGCATTGTTTGAAATACATGTCAGGTTGCTAACACCTGTATCGCGAAGCGCGATAATGAGTTGTTCTGGAATGCCGCATAAGCCAAAACCGCCGACCGCAACCATCATGTTGTCGAAAACAAGGCCATTAAGTGCCTCGCGTGTGGATTTATATATCTTGTTAGCCATATTTGGCATCATACGATAATGCCTTCTAGCCTTGGCGAATCCACTTTACTAATTGAAGAATACTTGGTGGTTTTCCTTGCATTAAAATCCCGATTCTAAAGATTCTTGAGCACATCCAAACCATCAATAAAACAGATCCAATACTTATCCCCATTGAAAGTAGTATTTGCCAAATTGCCACGGGTTCAGTGGAAGAAGTGATTCGTAAAATCATTATGAATGGAAGCAAAGGTGGGGTGAAACTTGTAACAGTCGCAATTATTCCATTTGGGTGCTCAGCAAGCACTGGCCAAAGCACCATTGGAATAATCAGGATGAGCATGATAGGGCCCATGAGTGATTGTGCATCGCGCAATTCACTTACTGCGCTTCCAACTGCAGCCATAATCGTTGCGACCATGAAATAGGCGATAATAAAGAAAAAACCAAATAGAAGTAGGTGCCAAATTGGAATGATGTCCAACAGAGCAAAGGTGAGTAGCCCTGCAAATGCTGCTGAACCGTACATGCCTAATATTACTGCGCTTACGCCGGCCTGACCCAATATTTTTCCACCTAAGAGTTGCATTGGACTTATTGCACTGAGCAATACTTCCATGACTTTATTACCTTTTTCCTCAATAGTCGTAGTTAATAAATAATTTCCACTAGTGAATGTTGCAATCCACAAGAGCATCATGAATGCCATAGGAATTATTCTTCGAGCAATCTCATTGTCCTTTGCTTCCCTACCATCCTCAGAAAGCCGAGTAGCTGTTATCCGTGGTCGCTGGACAAGTGCATATATGTCATCAGGCTGATGTCCAAGTCGTTGCAGTCGAACATCAACCACTGAGCGCGAAGTTGCAGCAGTTAATAATTCGGTATGGTTTGGAGAAAAGTTACTTGGAATAAAAACTTCTAGCCGCTCTTCACTCTCTTGGTTCTCAAGTAATGATTCCGGGACTACTATTAAGCCATTGTATGTTCCATTACGAATCTCATTCTTAAGTGTTTCAAGTTCGTTCTCTGAAGCTGAAACAATTGTTAAATCGACTGTTGCCGTAGGTGGCTTCATTGCACTAGTTATTAGCTCAGTTTGGAAGCTCGTAGGTAGCTGGTCAGTAATTTTTAGCAAAGTGTCCGGTGTTTTAGTGATTTGCTCTTGTATCTTTTTGGTGACATCATCGGGAGCGACAACGATAATAGTGCCCGTAAGTGGTGTGTCATTTGAATCAGCAAGAAGAGGGGCGACAACAATAAAAAGCCCCATCATTAAGATTGGCATCACAATGGCGCCGAATAAAAACGCTTTGGTCATCGCAGTGTGTCGAAACTCTCTCCACGCAACTGTCAATGTTTTACGCATGATGGAGCTCCAGTCTGGCAGCATCTGCGGCTTCACTGCCTCGACTCATTGCGATTTGCTCAATAAAAATTTCATCGAGTGTTGGTCGAGCAAGTTGAGCAGAGAATACAGGGACCGTAGAAACAATTTTTTGAAGCACATCGACGGGATTTGTGTTTTTATTGACGCGCAAATTAATTTGATTCTGTTTGTTTATCGGTGAGATATATTCTACACCCTCAAATAAGTCTATGGAACAGTCAGTATCAACAGGTTCGATAACAACAGACCTTGGATTAAATTTATCTTGAATTGAAATAAGCGAGCCATCGAGTACTTTTGTTCCTTGGTCAATCATGACAATTCGATCGCAAATCTGTTCTGCTTGATGAAGCACATGCGTGGAAAATAGTATCGTTCGTCCTTCTTGATGCAAGTCGTGAATAATTGATCCTATAACTCGAGCATTCACAGGGTCGAGCCCAGAGAATGGTTCGTCAAGGATAATCAATTCGGGATCATGAATAATTGCAGCAAGAAATTGAACTTTTTGCTGCATCCCCTTGCTAAGTTCTTCGCATTTTTTGCTGTGTACATCGGGTAGTTCTACGCGATCAAGCCAGGTATTAACTTTTCGTCGAAGTGAAACGCCGCGAAGTCCTTTTAAATTTCCAATGTATTCAATGAATTTTGAGACCTTCATTTTGCGATATACGCCACGTTCTTCAGGCAAGTAGCCAATTCGATCCTTTGAATTAATAGCACTTTTGCCTAGGACCTGAATAGAGCCAGAGTCTGGGTGAATGATGGACATAATCATGCGAATGGAAGTGCTTTTCCCTGCACCATTTGGCCCTAAAAAGCCACACATTGATCCTTGCGGTATTTCAAGATTTAAGTTTCTTACAGCTTTCGTTTCACCGAAAGATTTTGAAACGTTATGGAGTTCAATTGCTGAGGTCATGGTTTACTCTGTAGTAATTGGATTTCAGCAGGTAATTCGAATAGCTCTTTTCGAGCTTTATCAAGTTGTATTCGATCAAGTTTTAAAGTTATTTCGTTACCATCTCTTCTATATACAATTGTATGAAATAGTAATAAATCCCCAACTCTTTCCCAGTCTCGAAAAAAAACATCAACTATCGTTTTGCCATTCGCCGTATTTTCTTCTGTTCGTCTTCCTTTAGGGCGGAATGTTTTCTTTGAAAAATAAACGAGTTGTTCATTTATTTTTTCTTTGTTGATTTGTACTATCCAGCAAAGTTCATTATCAAAAGTTTGCTCGCCAATGATTTCCATATTATCTAACTCTAGTGGCAACATTGTGAACCATTCAAGCCAATTCATTTGCTGGACTTTCTTTGAAAGTGCAGCGCTGCTAATGATGTCCCAAGAAATG
>CAJWSE010000073.1 GCA_913046275.1 uncultured Phycisphaerae bacterium
TTGTTCAAGAAATTTCCTAGTTAGACCTTGCTATTCCCGGGAGAGAATTAGATACTACAGGAGATAGGCAGGAGGCCCTCAAAAATGGAAAATACGACCATGTCGAATGCAATGGATATGCAAACTAATGATTATTGTGACAGGTATGGCTGTCGAACTTTTTCAGGCGATGTGATGTTGCGGTATTTACAACCGGAGATCTATGAGTCGCTTTTAGAAACAATGGATAAAGCAAAGCCACTTGACCCCGCCATTGCAAATAATGTTGCTCATGCGATGATGGAGTGGGCCATTGATAATGGTTGCACACATTACACGCATTGGTTCCAACCTTTAACTGGAGCAACTGCTGAAAAACACGATGCCTTCCTTGAGCCAACCGATAAAGGTGCAATTGCAGAGTTTCATGGTGACAATCTAGTTCGCGGTGAACCAGATGCATCAAGTTTCCCAAATGGAGGTATCCGCGACACATGGGAAGCGCGTGGGTACACCGCTTGGGATGCAACAAGCCCAGCATTTATCATGCCTAACGATGAGGGAGGAACACTTTGTATTCCTACAGCATTTGTTTCTTGGACAGGTGAAGCGCTTGATAAGAAGACTCCTTTCTTACGTTCAATAGACGCCGTCAACAAACAAGCCATGCGTTTACTTAAACTATTCGGCACTGCAAATGGTGTTTCACGCGTAATAACCACTCTTGGTTTAGAGCAAGAATACTTCTTGATAGATGAGTCCTTTGTTGCTCACAGGGAAGATTTGCTTTTATGTGGCCGCTCATTAATTGGGACAAAGCCACCAAAAGGACATCAACTTGACGATCATTATTTTGGGAAAATTCCAGAGCGCGTGCTTGCGTTTATGGATGACGCAGAGCAGCAACTGTATGAATTAGGAATTCCTGTAAAAACTCGCCATAACGAAGTCGCACCGGGTCAATATGAAATTGCACCGTTATACGAAAACGCAAATGTTGCTTCTGATCATCAAATGTTACTGATGGAGATACTCAAGTCCACTGCGAAAATACATGGCTTTAAATGCTTATTACATGAAAAACCATTCGCCGGCGTGAACGGATCCGGAAAACACAACAACTGGTCAATTGCTACTGATACTGGTAAAAATCTATTAAGTCCAGGAAAAGAACCACAAAACAACTTGCAGTTTTTAACATTCCTTTGCGCTGTGATTCGAGCAGTTGATTTGCATTCTGACTTAATGCGCGCTTCAGTTGCTTCGGCAGCCAATGACCACCGACTCGGCGCAAATGAAGCTCCTCCTGCAATAATTTCGATTTTCTTAGGAGATATGTTAAGTGATATTTTGGACCAAATAGAATCTGACGAGAATCGCAATGCGCGCGAAGGAGGCACGCTCAACCTTGGCGCTGAAACAATGCCTATTGTAGATCGTGATAGCGGAGATCGAAATAGAACCAGTCCATTTGCGTTTACAGGTAATAAATTCGAATTCCGTGCTGTTGGATCTACTTCAACTATTGCTTGGCCAAACACGGTATTAAATACAATAATTGCTGAGTCAATTGACTACATCGCAACACAATTAGAATCTAAACTTGCAGGTAGTATTTCAGAAGAGCAACGTGATACTGAAGTACGAGCTTTGCTAAGAGAAGTGTTAAGCAAACATCGCAAAGTTGTTTTTGATGGGGATAATTATTCTGAAGAATGGCACGAAGAAGCTGCTAGAAGAGGATTACCAAATCTGAAAACCGCAGCTGATGCCTTACCTGTAATCACATCAGAAAAAGCTATGTCCCTTTTCAGTCAATACAACGTCCTGAGCAATCGCGAATTACATGCACGCGGAGAAGTACTGCTAGAACAATATTCTACGAGAGTAAGTATTGAAGCGCGGACACTTATCATGATGCTCTCAACACAAGTTTTACCTGCCGCTCTGCGCTACCAAGGTGAATTAGCTAAAATTGTGCAAAGCTCACGCGGAGTATCCGTTGATTGCAATCGCACATCGGCCCGTTTAGGCGATGTGGCACGGTTAGCTGAAGCCGTACAGTCTTCAATAGAGACACTACAAGCATCAACGGAAAAGGAATTCGACTGTTCTGAAGCGCATGCCTGTTTTGTAAGAGATACCATGATTCCAGCAATGGAAACTGCACGTACAATCGCTGATCAACTAGAAGAGCTTGTGCCAGAAGACATTTGGCCATTGCCCTCTTACACAGAGATGCTCTTTATTCGATAAAGCTATTTTCTGCCCTTCTAAGACCCATTTGCATGCCAACTAGATGGCATGGTTGTAGCGCATCCGCTATGATATGTTGCTCGAAAGAAGGTCTATCACTATGACAACTACAGCAACACACCCTTATGAACTTTCTATTGAAGATGTTGGTCCAGCTCGAAAACGAGTCAGCATCACTGTTCCTGTGGATGCAATCTCTGCAAAAATGCAAGAATCCATGGGAACGATTATGAGCCAGACAACTCTGCCTGGATTCCGCAAAGGCAAAGTGCCAACTCATATCATTGAAAAACGATTTGGAGAATCAATTCGTTCAGAAGCTAGAAATGAAATTATCTCTGATGCGTGGAAAAGCGCTCTTGAAGAGTACGAACTTAAGCCTCTTGGAGAGCCAGAGCCAGTTGGAGATGTTGCAGAAGTAGTTATTGAAGATGGAAAACCACTTTCGTTTGCATTAGAAGTTGAAGTAATGCCTGATTTCGATTTGCCTGCTTTCGATGACATCAAGCTTACTCGGCCTGTAATTGAAATAACAGATGAACATGTACGGGAAGAGATAGATCGTCAAGCAATTCGCCACGGCAACTTAAAAGATGTTGAAGGCGATGTGAGCGAGGGCGATTTTCTCATTGGCCCAGCAGTTGTACACTTAAATGGAAACGAAGAAGAATTCTTTAAAACAGAACAAACTCGCATTTCTATGCCATCAATCGAAGCTGGTGGAGAAACATTAGGACTCTTTATTGATGATTTAGGTAAAACTCTGGCAGGTGCTAAAGTTGGAGATGAAATTAAAATTTCCACAAAAGGCCCAGATGAACATGAGCTTGAAGAAGTCCGTGGCTCTGATGTCGTAGTAACATTTAATGTTGTTCAGACTGTTAGAATTATCCCCCTTTCCGATGACGAGTTAATGGGAACCTTCGGACTTGATTCCTTTGATACTGTAAAAGAACAAATTAGGCACGCCCTCGAGCAGCGACGAGACAATGACCAGGCAGCAGTCTTGCGTCAACAAGCAACAACCGAAATCTCTGATCGAGTAAAAATGGATTTGCCTGAAAAAACGAGTGCAATGCAAGCAGATCGCGATCTACAACGCCTTCGCACGGAACTGCAATCATCTGGTCGCATGACCATGGAAGAAGTAGAATCTGAAGTTGCCAAGGTCCGATCTGGCTCACTAGAAGAATCACAGAAAAGATTGAAAACATTTTTTATTCTTTCAAAACTTGCTGAGCATTTCCATATTTCAGTAAATGAAATGGAAGTAAATGCTCGTATCGCAGAAATTGCAATGCAGAATGGCACGCGACCAGAAGAAATGAGAAACAAACTTGCACAGCAAGGTCAACTACAGCAAATACATGCTGTTGTTCGTGAGGAAAAAGCAGCAGACCAACTTGTAGCTGCTTGTACTGTCACAGACATGCCTGTAGATGAATGGCAGGCGAAGCAAGACGGTGGCAAATCGCCTGCGAAAAAGAAAACAGCGCAGAAAAAAACCGCAAAAAAGTCAGCCTCAAAAAAGAAAACCGCCAAAAAGAAAACGACTAAAAAGAAAATAGCTAAGAAAGACTAATGTTTATAGCTAGCGCTTTTGTCGAGGTGTTGCCGGCGACCCTGCTTCTTATTGCATTCGCAGTAATTGGCGGAGTTGTGATAATGATGATTCGCAGAAATTTGCGCTCAAAATCATCGACAACTTCTACTTTTACCCTGGGAGATTTGCGCAAATTTCGAGACGAGGGCAAAATTAGCCAGGAAGAATACGAAAAAGCGAGGCAGCTAATCATAGATAGTTCTATGTGATTAAGGTCCGGTATCTTAGTAAACCGTTTTTTAGCTATGAAAAAGGCAATTACTTAACTAAATAAGTGGGCAAGTAGTAATTTTTGTGTCACAATTACGCGAATAAGATTTGATAAGCAAATTCGCTATGAAAGATTTATAAGGTAAGTATGAGCAAGAATTCAGACAATGATACAACTCCGATGGGATCAATAAATCAGGATCCACCCTTTGAGGGTGATATTGGTAACGGTAATTCATCAGGGGGAAACGGTTCCGGTGGTGATGACGGCGGTTTCCGAGGACGCCGAGTAACAACTTGTTCATTTTGTGGAAAGACTTCCCGCGACGTAGGGCCAATGGTTGAAGGGCCTAATGAGATCTATGTCTGTTCAAATTGTACAGATTTATGCCAAAATATTTTCAAACAAGAGCGACGTCGAATCAGCGCATCATCGCCAACGTTTACTTCAATTCTTACTCCAAGGCAAATTAATGAATATTTAGAGCAGTATATCATTGGTCAAAATCGAGCAAAAAGATCCTTATCTGTTGCCGTTCACAACCACTATAAAAGACTTTCACAACTTGAAAATGCAGATCGTGATGTAGAATTAGATAAATCAAATGTCTTATTAATTGGACCAACCGGTACAGGGAAGACACTTCTTGCTAAAACACTTTCTCGAATTTTAAATGTCCCCTTTGCAATTGCCGATGCAACAACCTTAACTGAAGCTGGGTATGTTGGCGAAGACGTTGAGAATCTATTACTTAAATTACTTCAAGCTGCTGATTTTGATTTAGAATCAGCTCAGCGTGGCATTATTTATATCGATGAAATTGATAAGATTGGACGAACAACTCAGAATGTATCTATTACTCGAGATGTTTCCGGTGAAGGTGTACAGCAGTCATTGCTAAAAATGCTAGAAGGTGTAGTTGCAAATGTTCCACCTCAAGGTGGTCGCAAGCATCCAGAGCAACAATATATCCAAATGGATACTTCAAACATTCTCTTTATCTGCGGCGGTTCTTTTGATGGAATTGCAGATATTATATCGAAACGAATTGGCAAATCTCGAATTGGATTTGGCGGTGCTAGTGCAGAAGAACAAGAAGATCATGAGCGCCAAGCAGAATTACTTGATCAAGTACTCACTGAAGATATCCTTCACTTTGGTCTTATCCCAGAGCTACTTGGCCGCCTCCCTATTGTGACACCATTAATGCCGCTTACCGAAGATGCAATGGTGCGAATACTGACTGAACCTCGTAACGCTATCATCAAACAATATCAGCATCTTTTTAGCCTAGAAGCTGCAACACTTGAGTTTACTGATAGCGCATTACATTTAATTGCTAAAAGAGCTATGGAACGAGGCACAGGCGCCCGGGCACTCCGTGCAGTCATCGATAATTTTATGATTGATGTAATGTACGACCTTCCTGACCGTGACAATCAAGACGCTGTGTATCTAATTGATGCCAAAGATATTGAAAATGGACTT